>CAIOFO010000098.1 GCA_903857685.1 uncultured Alphaproteobacteria bacterium | reverse complement strand
GCGGCTGCGCCGGTTCCGGCAGCGGCGAAAACCCCGCCGGTCAGGCCGCGCGGCAATGGACGCGCGCAACGCGATCAAACGCCGCCGGCGCCGCCAGCACCGCAATAAGCGTCAGAAGGCCGCCCGAGGGGAGATGCGCATGGTACAGCGCGAATTGGAACAATGGGTTTGCACGGAAAATATCGCCCGGTTTCGCGTCCGGCTGCGGGATCCAGACGAAGAAGCCCATCACATCCAGGTCGAAAGCATGCTGGCGCGAGAATTGGCCAAGCTCCAGGCCATGTTACCGGATTAGGACTTCCGCGCTGCGCCGGTCGCTGCCTTTCGCTACGGCTTTCTGAACTTGAAGGTGAACTGTTCGTCCGTGTCGCTGGACCGGGTGGTCAGATCGTCATTGCTCCGGTGCAGCACGTCGCTGGCGCCGACAAAGGTGAATCCGGCCGCCAGCACTTCCTTCTTCACCGCTTCCGGGTCCGCCCGGTGGGTGGTGCCGGTGGCGGTGAAGCCGCTGCCGGGCGCGCTGGCATGGTCAATCACAATGAACAGCCCGCCCGGCTTGAGGGCGGCGAACACCGCCTTGTTGAAGCCGGGGATATCGGAGGCGCCGAACGGCCCCGGATTGTGCAGGTCGTGATAATTGTCGCTCGTCCACACCACATCCACCGGCTCGGGCGCGGTGGGCGTGCCGTTGGGCTCGGGCAGCATGGTGACATTGCCGTAGGCCGGATCGGCGGCGATGGCCTTGAGGCCGTCGCCCATGGCGGGGCGCGTCTGCAGCAGCGCATCGGGCATGGTGGAATAGATGTGGCCCTTCGGCCCGACGGTCTTGGCGAGAATGCGGGTGTAGTAGCCGCCAAAGGCCAGAAGTTCGAGAACCTTGTCGCCCGGCTTGACGCCGGCAAAGGCGACGCTTTCGGCGGGCTTGCGGTCGGCGTCGCGCTTGGTGTCGGCGTCGGGGCGGGCCTTGTCGCCTACCGCGCTGGCGACATAGGGCGGCACCGATTGGGCCCAGGCCGCGGAAGCGAAAAGTGCGGGGGTGATGAAGGCGGCGGCCAGCAGGGCGGGCGCAAGAAAGCGTGACGTCATTGGCGAGTTCTCCCAGTTTCAGCTTTGGCGCTGATGGGAGAAGCTTACACCAGAATGGCCCCCGATAAAGGCGGGCCCAGAGGATCAGGAATTGCGCTTTTCCCGGAAGGGAATCAGCTTGCCGCGCTGTTCGCACCACAGCGCCAGGCGGATGCTGGACAGGCTCTGGCGCAGCGTCAGCCGCCCCACCGTCTTCAGCTCAGGATGATCCTGCAGCACCTGGGGCAGCCGGTAATAGGGAATGCGGCTGTTGAGGTGATGGACATGGTGGATGCCGATATTGGCGGTGAACCAGCGCAGCACGCCGGGCAGGTCGTAGAAGGAGCTGCCGGCCAGCGCCGCGCGCTGATGCTCCCAGGTGCCGTCGCGGGCCCATTGCACGCTTTCATACTGGTGCTGGACATAGAACAGCCAGACGCCCATCGAGGCGGCCAGCAGCATGATGGGCATGTGCACCTTCAGGAAGGCGCCGACGCCCACGAAATACATCAGCACCGCGACCACAAGGGCGATGGCGGCATTGGTCGCCATGGTGCTGATCCAGGGACGCCAGCCGTCGCGCATCTGCCAGACCGGCCAGCGATGCTGGATCAGGAACATGTAGGCGGGGCCGATGCCGAACATCACCGGGGCGCTGCGGTAGAGGCGGTACCACAGCCGGCCCCACCAGCTTTTGCCGCGATATTCCTCCACCGTCAGGGTGTCGATATCGCCGATGCCGCGCCGGTCCAGATTGCTGGCGGTGGCGTGGTGAATGGCGTGATTGCGCTTCCAGTAATCGAACGGCGTCAGGGTGAGAACACCCAGCACCCGGCCCACCCAGTTGTTGGTGGCGCGGTGGATGAAGAAGGCGCCGTGGCCGCAATCATGCTGGATCAGGAACAGCCGCACCAGGAAACCGGCGGCGGGAATCGCCAGCAGCAGCGTCAGCCAGTAACCCACCGAGAGCGACAGCCACATCAGCACCCACAGCACCACCAGCGGACCGGCGGTCACGGCGACTTCGAATATGGAGCGCTTGGGATCGGGATTGTGGTAGCGGATCAAGGCGCGGGTCAGGAGCTGCGAATCAATCATAGCGACGCTTTACGGTGGCGATGGCGGCGCGTCTGTAGCAGCTTATTTGTGCAAATTCCACCATTAGCGGCAGACGAAAATCCGGCGGAACTGCGGGGTCATCACGATCCCGCCGCAATTGCCGATAACGCCCAAAAAGCGGACATTTTCAGCGTCCCTGATCCGCGCCCGGCACCACCCACCGGATGATTCCCGGGCGAAAAGCGGCCAGCATCTCCAATTGTGGATTGACCGTAACCTTGCCGGTCTGGTCCCAGAGGCGTAACGCGCCGGGCCGTCCGCCGCCGGGCAACCGCAGCGTGAGGAGGTTCAAGTCCCGATGCCGCTGGCGCCTACTTCGCCGGGCAGAAAGCGGCGACGATCGCTTCGGTCATCAGCGCCGCGCCCTGTTGCGGGCGCTTTTCCGGATAGCGGATCAGGTAATCGATGAACACATTCTGGATCACGATCTGGTCCACCTTGGCGGTGGGGGCATAGCAGGGCGGCAGATGGGCGGCGGCGCGTGTGTTCACCAGCGCGTCATTGACCCCCTCGATGAAGCCCAGGCATTCGAGCAGCTGGGATTCGTCATGGGCGGCGCAAAGGCGCAGGGCGTCCAGGCCCGTCTTGTAACCCTCATTGGCATTGCGCGGCGGCAGCAGCCGGCCGAATTGCGCCTCGGCCGGCGCGGCAACGCAAAGAACAGCCATCACGGTGAGAAGCAGCTTTTTCATAATATCCCCTGTTGCGGCGCGGTTTTTTGGCGGGCGCCGTACCGGCGTCCTTATACCAGACGGCGGCAAAAAGGGAACTTCCTGCCGGCCGGGGGGTTACCGTGCCGATTAGGGAGGCCCCAATGCCGCTTATGTCCGTGATTGTCGTATTGCTTGTGGTTGGCGTGCTGCTCTGGCTGGTCAACACATATATTCCCATGGACGGGAAGATCAAAAGCATCCTCAACGCCGTGGTGGTGATCGCGGTGGTGCTGTGGCTGCTGCAGATATTCGGTCTTCTGAACCAGCTCAACGGCATCCGCGTCGGGAAGTAATCCCCGGCTCAGATCCGGATCACCCGCAGGCGCAGGGCGTTGGCGATGACCGAGACCGAGCTGGCCGCCATGGCGGCGGCCGCGAACATGGGCGACAGGAACAGGCCCAGCACGGGATAGAGAATTCCCGCCGCCACCGGCACGCCGGCGGCATTGTAGGCAAAGGCGAAAAACAGATTCTGTCTGATGTTGCGCATGGTGGCGCGCGACAGATTGAGGGCGCGCACGATGCCGCCAAGATCGCCGCCCAGGAGCGTGACCGAAGCGCTTTCGATGGCGATGTCGCTGCCGGTGCCCATGGCGATGCCGACATCGGCGGCGGCCAGTGCCGGGGCGTCATTGACGCCGTCGCCCGCCATCGCCACGACGCGGCCCTGGGCGCGCAGTTTTTCGATCACGATGCTTTTGCGCTCGGGCAGGATTTCCGCCTCGACCTCGGTGATTTCCAGCCGCCGCGCCACGGCCAGCGCGGTGGTGCGGTTGTCGCCGGTCAGCATCACCACGGCGATGCCGCGCGCCCGCAAGGCCTTCAGCGCGGCCGGGGTGGTGGGTTTGACGGGATCGGCGATGGCCAGGATGCCCGCCGCCTTGCCGTCAACCGCCAGATAGATGGCGGTGGCGCCGTCCTGGCGCAGCGTCTCGGCCTGTGCTTCCAGCGCGGCGGTCGCGATCTTGAGTTCGCCCAGGAAGGCGGCGTTGCCCAGAGCGACATGCCGGTTCTCGACAATGCCGACCACGCCCTTGCCGGTGGGGGAATCGAACGCCGTGACCGGCGCGGTGGCGACGGCCTTTTCGATGGCGGCGGCGATGATGGCCTGGGCCAGGGGATGCTCGCTGGGCTTTTCGGCGCTGGCGGCAAGGCGCAGCACCTCGGCTTCGCTGAAGCCCGGCGCGGCGACGATGGCGGTGAGTTTGGGCTTGCCTTCGGTCAGGGTGCCGGTCTTGTCCACCACCAGCGTGTCCACTTTTTCCAGCCGCTCCAGCGCCTGCGCATCCTTGATCAACACGCCGACGCCCGCGCCGCGACCCACGCCCACCATGATCGCCATCGGCGTCGCCAGCCCCAAGGCGCAGGGACAGGCAATGATCACCACCGTCACGGCGGCGACAAAGGCATAGGCCAGGCGCGGCTCGGGCCCCAGCAGCGCCCATGCGGCGAAGGCGATCAGCGCCACAAGGATCACGGCGGGGACGAACCAGGCGGCGACCCGGTCGGCCAGGCGCTGGATCGGCGCCTGCGAGCGCTGCGCCTTGGCGACCATGGCCACGATCTGCGCCAGCAGGGTATCGCCGCCCACCTTTGCCGCCTGCATGACAAAGCCGCCGGTCTGGTTGACGGTGCCGGCGATCAGGCTGGCGCCCTTTTCTTTGGTGACCGGCATGGATTCGCCCGTGACCATGGATTCGTCCAGCGACGAGCGGCCTTCCAGCAGGGTGCCGTCCACCGGCACTTTCTCGCCGGGACGGACGCGCAAGCGGTCGCCCACCGCAATCGTATCAACCGGCACGTCCTGCTCCGTGCCGTCGGGCTGCAGCCGCCGCGCTGTTTTTGGGGCGAGACCCAGAAGCGCCCGGATGGCGCCCGATGTGTGTTCGCGGGCGCGCAGTTCCAGCATCTGGCCCAGCAGCACCAAGACGGTGATGACCGCGGCGGCCTCGAAATAGACCGCGACGGTGCCCTCCATGCGGAAGGCGGGCGGGAAAATCTGCGGCGCCAGCAGCGCCACCACGCTGTAGCTCCAGGCCGCGCCGGTGCCCAGCGCGATCAGGGTGAACATGTTGAGACTGCGATGGACCAGCGACTGCCAGCCGCGCGCGAAGAAAGGCGCGCCGGCCCACAGCACCACCGGCGTCGCCAGCGCGAACTGAATCCAGTTGGAAGCCGCCGCGCCGAGCGGCAGATGCAGCAGCGGCCCGCCCATTTCCAGCGCCGCCACCGGCGCCGCCAGCACCAGCGCGATCCAGAATCGGCGCGTCATGCCCGCCGGTTCGCGGTTGGGCGGGGCTTCGGCGCTGGGCTTTTCCGGCTCCAGCGTCATGCCGCAGATGGGGCAATTGCCGGGCCCCTTGTGGTGAATCTGCGGATGCATGGGACAGGTATAGAAATTGTCCGATGCGGCGGAGGGCGGCGCCGTCACCGGGGCGAGATAACTTGCGGGGGCGGCGGCGAATTTCTGCCGGCAATTGGCGCCGCAGAAATAATAGGTCTTGCCTTCATGTTCGGCGCGATGCGCCGCTGTGGCGGGATCCACCATCATGCCGCAAACCGGATCGCGCACCTTGTCCGCCGAAACCCGGGCATTCGTGGCAGGAATTTCATGCGGCATGGGCAAGCATTCCTGTGCGGCCATGCGCTAGGCCGAGCCGCCTGCGACCTTGCCGCCACAGCAGCAGCCTTCGGACCGTGGTCCGACAGTAGCTGTTTTGGACACGCCATAGCCAGCGGCTTCAATGGCTGATTTCAGATCGCCCGGCGCGGTGCGCTTTTCGTCATATTGCACGACAGCCCTGCCGGCATCGAGCGAGACGTCCACCTCGGTCACGCCGTTCACCGCCTTGAGCGCGCCCGTCACCGTCTCGGCGCAGCCGCTGCAGCTCATTCCCGTCACTTTCAGGCATTGCGTTTGCATCGTGAAGCGTCTTTCCCATGTTGAATGTGTGTCCGGGCCCGCATGGCAGGGAGCGGTTCGCTCCGGACTTGCGGCGCTGATTTGTTCATGCCGCGCCGGCAAACGACATGACCTGGATCAAGGCCCTGCTGTTCAGCGGCGCGAAAATAAATTAGAAGGCCGTGCGATGACGGCAGGCCGGGTTTTTCGGGGACAATCATGCGGGCGGTGATCTGGGGAGCGGCGATTGCGGCGCTGGCGGCGGGCGCGGCGCTGGCGCAGGACATCGCCTGGAAGACCGTCAGCCTGGACGGCGGCTTCACCATCGACGTGCCGCAGATTGTCGGCGAGCATTACAAGCCCGAGGCCCCGGCGCCCAAGGACGTGCTGATGTATTTCCTGGTCAGCGCCGGCGATCCCGGCTCGATGTCCTGCCAGCTCCGGCGCCAGCCCTATACGGCGGACTTCACGCGGCAAACGCTGGCGGCGGGATTGGCGCTGGGCAAGGCCGGGGAGTTCTGCAAGATCGCCGGCGACGCCATCCATGACTGGCAACTGGGCAGTAGCGAAGCCTCCACCACCGACGGTGTGCAGGCGGGCACCTGCCTGTCGGCCTATAACGACAGCAGCCAGCAGGCGCAGGGACGGGTGGTGACCATGAAAGTGGTGGCGGGAAAACAGAACATCTATCAGCTTCTGTGCATCAGCGAATTCGACGACAAGGATGGCGCGGTCACCGCCTATGCCACGCGCTGGAGCGCCGTGGTGACAAAACTGCAGGAGAGTTTGCACCTGCCGGCGGAAGAAAAGACTCCCTAAGCCGCGTTTGCGACCTGCAGCGGCGCCGCCTGGGGCAGTGAAATCGTGATGCGGGTGCCCAGGCCGGATCGGCTTTCGATATCGAGTGCGCCGTTCATCGCCTCGACCAGCATCTTGGTGAGGGGCAGGCCCAGGCCGGTGCCTTCAAAGCGCCGCCCATATCCCGAATTGAGCTGGACGAAGGGCTGAAACGCGCGTGCGATCTCGTCCTGGTTCATGCCGATGCCGGTATCCTGGACCTCGATGCGCACCTGGCCGCCGGCGGCGAGGGCCCGGACGGTGACGCGGCCGCCCGGCCTGTTGAACTTGATGCCGTTCGACACAAGATTGAGCAGCGACTGGGTCAGGCGGATGCGGTCGGCGCGGACCATGATATTGCCGTCTGGACCTTCGAAGCGCAAATTCACACCGGCCTTGGCCGCCAGCCCCGATGCCAGCATTTCCACCTCGGCGAAGATCGCGCCCAGACTTGCGTCGGAGAGCTGCACGCGGAACTCCGCCGCCTCGGCCTTGGAGATGTCCAGCACGTCGTTGATGATGTTCAGCAGATGCAGGCCCGCCTTGCGGATGTCGGCGGCATAGTCCTGATAGCGCGGCAGCAGCGGTCCGAACATCTGCGTCCCCATGACGTCGGAAAAACCGATCACGGCGTTGAGCGGGGTGCGAAGTTCGTGGCTCATATTCGCCAGGAAGCGCGACTTGGCCAGGTTCGCCGTCTCCGCGGCTTGCAGGGCGGCGCGCAACTGGTCGTGGGCGCGGCCGATCCGCGTGATGGCGCCGGATATCAAAATGGCCGGGGCGATGAGCGCGGCGGCGGTGTAGATCGTGGCCTGGATCACATAGTGCAATTGCTCATTGCGGCCTTCCGCATAGGCCCAGTGGTAATGGGCATAGAGCGCCTTCTCGATCCAGAATTCGTAAAGCGACGAGATTCCCGCCGCCAGCGCAACCGTTGCCAGCAGCAGGATGGCCAGCCGGAAGCGCCGCGTGCGCGGCGTCGGTTCCGATCCCAATGCGTCGTCCGGGGCCACAGTCCATCCCACTTCGATCCAGCGGCGGACTGTGCCCCGGGCCGCGTTAGCGGCGGCTTAAGACAGGGGAATCCCGAAATGGAACAGCGCCGGTTGCGCCGCGATTTCAGGGCTTTTTGATCAGCCCGGCGGCGGCCAGAGCCTTGATGATCACCCGCTTGATCGGGGGCAGGCGGGGCGGGGCCGCAACTTCCGGTACGGGCTGGGCGCGCAGCGCGGGCAGGGGAAGAACGGCGCGGGCGGCGGCGACAGCCTTGGCCGCGACCTTCAGCTTGGCATTGCCGGTTTTTGCTTCGGCCTTCACCTTGGTCAGGCCGAAAAATTCCGCGATATGGAAGCTGGAGGAAATGCCGGCATCCAGGATGAAAGGCGCGGGCTCGCCGCAGCCATCGCCGGCATCCGCACTGCCGGGCTTGATGGGAATGCCGTGGCCCAGGCCCGGCACGGTGACGGATTCCAGCCTGGCCGCGCCGCGCCCATCCGCCCAGCGCAAATGGCGGGCGCCGGCGATGCGCGCTTCCAGGGGACCGGCGGTCAAGCCATGGACATCGCGCCATTGCGCCAGGATGGCGTCCTGGTTGGAAATGCCGACCGTGCGATCGGCATCGCCATGCCAGACCGAGACGCGCGGCCAGGGCCCCTTGTGATTGGACGCGCGGCGCACCGCGTCGCCCCATTCCCGGCCGCTGCGCCGCGGACTGCGGTGCATCGCGCTCATCGCTTCATGCATGTTGCTCGCCGCGCCATGCGGCAAACCCGCGATGATGGCGCCGGCGGCAAATATTTCCGGATAGGCCGCCAGCATCGCCGAGGTCATGCCGCCGCCTGCCGACAGGCCGGTGATGAAGATCCGCGCGGGGTCGCTGGCGAACGCCTTCGCCGTCTCGACGATCATCTGGTGGATGGACGCCGCCTCGCCCTGGCCGCGCGCCGTGTCGCCCGGCTGGAACCAGTTGAAGCAGGTGCCCATGTTGTTGGACGAAGTCTGTTCCGGCGCCAGCAGGGCAAAGCCGAAACGCCGCGCCAGGCTCGACCAGCCCGCGCCCTGGTCCATGGCGGCGGCGGTCTGGCCGCAGCCATGCAGGATCACCAGCAGCGGCGCCCCCGGCGGCAGCCCGGCGGGCCTGTAGCGGTACATGACGAGAGAGCCGAGATTGGGCCCGGTCAGCGCCGCAGCGTGCAAGGGAGTCCCGGCGCGGGCGGGATAACCGTCGGAAAAGGCATAATGCATGTCGGGCGCCCGGAACTGCCCTTCAGACTTAATGCTGCACTGCACAACATCAAGGAAAATCTTGGGTTTTCCACGAAATAAAGTGTCGTGGCTACGGCGTCGTGGTGGTGGCGCTCGACGAGGAATGGCTGATGCTCAGGGTCATTCCCACCGCAGCCGCCGCCATCGCGCCCAGGCTGATATAGATGAAGAGGTCGTGATTGTTGACGTTGGCCTGCGCCACGCCGGCGGGCTTTCCCGGCGGCAGCGGCGTGGAACTTTCCTGGGCAAAGGATGGGGAGACCGGCAGCAGCACCGCAAGCGCCACGACAAAACGCATTTTCACATCCCCCCGACCGCGCGCCATTCTAGCAGCTTTTCGCGCCGGGGGGGATCAATCGGACTCAGCGGCCGCGGGGATGACCGCCGCCGGGCTGCATGCCGGTAGCGCCTTCGCCGCCGCCATGCGGCCCCTGATCGCCCGGATTTGGATTCTGCTTGCCCGGCCCCGTGTGGAGGGAACTTTTGGGATCATTCCGGCCGGACTTGTTGTCGGCTTCGCCGTGATGGATGGCGCCGCCGCGTCCCAGGTCATCTTTTTTGGACATGAAAATCCTTTGGTTGAACCGCAGTGACAACCGCCCCGGACGCAATGCGTTCCGGCTTTATCCGCCGCTGGTGATGGCGATCTTGCCGCGGCGTCCCGCCGGGCGGCGGGCGATGGCGATATTGGCGTCCCAGCCCAGCAGCATCAGGCAACGCAGCAGTCTTTCAAACGAGGTGGCGGCGACATCGCCGCGCGCCAGGGCTGAAACCCGCGCCTGATCGGTAAAAAGAATATCGGCGGCGAATTTCTGCGTCAGCTTGCGCGCCTTGAGGGTTTTGCCGATCAGCTGCGCCACCTCGATCTTGGCGGCATGGATGGCGTCGGCCACGTCCTTGTTATGCTGCGGGCTGCCGGGCGAACCGGCGATGTGCCTGAGCCAGGACGCCAGCGCCGCGGCATCGGCGTCTTCGGGCTGCAACTGACCGTCGCTGAAGGCCGCCACCGCCGTGATCAGCGCGGCGCGTGTGCGGGCATCGCCCAGACCTGCTATCGCCCGGTAGAGCGCCAGCCCTTCGGGGCTCTGGACGAAATGCTCCAGCGCCTCGGCTTGGGCGCTGGCTGCTCCGGGCGCAAAATAATCCGGGGTGACTTCCAGCTGCTGGCAGATCTGCAGCAGCCTTTCGTCCGGAACGCGGCCCGCGCCTTTCTCGTATTTCTGCACCTGCTGGAACGTCACCCCCAATCCGCGCGCCAGCGCCCCCTGGGTCATGTTCAGGAACAGGCGGCGGCGGCGGATGCGGCGGCCGATCCAGCGCCGCATCTCCGCCGTCTGCTGTTTGCGCGGCGCCACTAAAGCGCCTTGGACAGGCCGGCGAACAGCCCACGCCGGGCGCCGAATTGCGGCGCCCCGACGCCGACCCCGGTGCCGTCGCGGATTTCATATTTGCTGTCCGAGACATTGATCGCGTCCAGCCGCGCCGTCAGCCCGCCGGCAATATCGAATGTGTGGCTGACGCCGAGATTGACGGTGACATAACCGGGAACATGACTGCCGTTGGGGGTGGCGCCGCCGGTTCTCAGGCCCGAGCCGTAAAGAAAGTCGGCGGAGAAGACGGTATTCTCCCATTTGTAGGACGTCCCGCCCGACAGGCTGATGATCTGCTGATGGTCGAGCGGAATATAATGACCGGCAATATAGGCGAGGTCGTCGGCGCTGAACTCGAATTCGCTGGAGGTGATGTTCTTGCCCGCCGCCCGCTCGTAAGAGGCGTTGAGATAGGCGTTGAAATCGGTGGTGTTGTAGTTGGCGGTGAATTCGCCGCCATATTGCCGGCCGAACTGATAATTGAACGGCGTGAGGATGATGGGGGCGCCGAACTGGCCTTCATCCACCAAATGGGAATCGGCCTTGAAATAGCCGTCCAGGCCCAGGGAAAGTTCGTCGGTGAGTTTGCGCGTCAGGCCGGTGTCGGAATAGTCGGCGCGTTCGGCCTGGGGCGTGTCGTCGGTGTGATCGGTGGCCACGGTGGTGTTGTCGAACAGGGCGATGTCGGTCGAGGCGACATTCTCATAAGGCGGCGGCGAGAAATAGCGCGCATAGCCCATGTGAATGGCGGTGGCGTCATCCGGCTTCCACACCAGATTGACGCGGGGGCTGATCTGGTTTTCGGCATTGAAGGCCTTGTACTGGTCGTAGCGCACCCCGTAATTCAGGGTGAGGGTGGAAAAGAGCTTCCATTCGTCCTGGGCATAAACGCCATAGGCCCAGGCATGGGCGGCGCCATTGTCCAGCACGGTCAGCGGCACATCCGAGGTCTGGCAGGTCTGGGCGGGATCGCGGCAGAGCGGATTGGGATTGGGAACGGTCTTGAGCGGGCCGCCGGACGCAGTCGCCAGCACCAGCGAAGTGGTGGTGCTGAGCAGGTCATCCTCCTGGCCCAGGAACCCGAAACGGATGGTGTGGCTGCCGCCAAGATGCCAGGCGCCTTCCGTCTGCACGCCATAGGCCACGTCGCGCTTGTAGGCGGCCTGGGCCAGGCCATTGTAAAGAATATCGCCGACATTGGCGCCGGGCGTGAAATTCAGGCTGGAATAACGCCCGAAAACGGAAACCTGGGTATCGAGATGGCCGTCGGAGCGCAGGTAACTGAGGATGGCGTAATCGGTAATCTCCCGCTGGCGTTCGTCGAGCTGTTCGGAAGGAAAAGCGGTCTGGCCGTTCGCTTTCAGCACATAATCGCCGCTGGCCGCCGACAGCGGGCCGAGGCCGACAATGCCGTCAATCCCGCCGGGCTGAAGCCCGCTCTGGTCGGGAATCTGGAACATGGCGTCCGATGTGCCGGCGATGGCGGTGAGACTGGAATTCTGGTCCAGGATGTCCTGGACAAAACCGAAGCCGTGATACTGCTTGGTGCGGTCATGCCTGGGGTTGGAACTGCCGTCGGGACTTTCGATTCCCAGCGCGCCGGTGGTGTAATCGCCCGAGACGAAATAATTCAGCGAACCGGTTGAGCCGCCATAATCGAAGGACGGCGTCAGCGTGCTGTGGCTGCCGCCGTAAATGCCGACCTGGCCGCCGGGCGCGAACAAGCCGCTCTTGGTCTGCATGTCGATAATGCCGCCGGTCTCGTTGCCGTACTCGGCGGGCAGGGCGCCATCAATCACTTTCACATTCTCGGCCAGGCGGGGATCGAGGGTCTGGCCGAACACCGAGATGCCTTCCGGCAGGATGATGCCGTTCAGCCGGTATTGCAGGCCGTTATGCTCGCCGCGGACATGCAGCTGGCCGAAACTGTCCTGCGCCACGCCGGGCGCCTGCAGGATCACCGAACTCAGTTGCAGATTGTCGCCGCCGGGCTGGCTGGCGATGTCCGTCGCCGTCACCGTATAGGTGGAGGCGCCCAGCTGGGTCTGGATGCCGCTGCGGGCGGCGGCCAGTTTTTCGGCGGTGACAGTGACGCTTTCGATGGCCTGCGAAAAAGCCGGAGTCGCGACGAGAAGAATGGCGCTGCTGGCCAGGAAAAAGGAACGACGCATGATGATATCCCCTGAACGTCCCATGCCGCGCCAAGGGCGCATTGTGGACGGGACGGAATGATTTGCTGGATGGTGAAGCGCGCACGGCTTTGGCGGCCCGCGTGCGTTTCAGCGCTCAAACTTGCAAATCAGCGGCGGGGAGGGGCGCGGCCACGCCAGCTGTGGGAGACCGCGTCGTAATGCGGCAGCGCGCCAAGCTCGGTTTCGATGGCGCGCACCGAAATCAGGGGCAGGAAAAATACCAGCGCATCGGGAGCGACATACTGGCCGCCATAGAGCAGCTGACAGAGCGGGCAATCGTCGGGCGCGTCCTTGGCGGGCGCATCCGGTTTGTTGGCATGTGCGCCGTCCGCCCCGCCCGCCTTGGCATGGACCGGAAAATTCAGCTGTTCATGGATATGGGTCTGGACGGCATAGCTTTGCAGCGCAAAGGCCAGCAGGATGAAAGCGGCGAACAGCCAGCGGGCAGGCGACGCCTTGACCGCGATGCCGAGTGCTGCTTTTTGCCGGTTCATACTGCTTGTTCACACGCCAGAAGCGACGGCAAAAGATAGCATGATTTTCGCCGCTGTCAGCACGGCAAAATCTTCATCTGTGCCGTTTATGCGAAAAGCTTGCGCGCGTCACACCGGTTTGACCGCGCGACGCGAACAATTGCGCGTGGCCCACGCGGCGCAATACAACCGATACCGCGAAGCCGTTACTTGCCCTTGGCCATGTTGCGCAGCTCTTCCATGTTCTCGGCGACGCGCTTGCGGACAATCTCATAAGCTTCGCTCTGCGACTTGGTCGCCATCTCGGCCAGGTGCTTCATGTTGCCCAGCGCCTTTTCAAAACCCTCCTTGGCGACATCCGCCCGCACCTTGATGGCGTCCTGCTTCTTGGCATGGCTCATGACCTCGGTCATGGTTTCCTGGAAAATCTCGGCCTGTTTCTTCAGCAGCGCCTGCCAGCCTTCAAAGGCGACCTTGTTGGCCTTGGTCAACGCCTCGATGTTCTTTTTCTCACGCTCCATGATGGCGGAAAAATCCACGCCGGGAATCTTGTACTGCCCGAGCAGCTTGCTGAAATCGAAACCCGGCTGCGCGCCGGTCTTGGGTGATGTCTCTTTGGCCATGGCGAATATCCCTTTGTGCGGCCCCGGGGAGTGCCGGGACCAGCCGCCACCGTACGCCAGTGGTGGCGCAGCGATACCATGGGCGGAACTATTTTTTTCAGGCGGGAGCGGCAAATTGCACGCTAACACTCTGTAAAGGTTTAGAATTCAGGGTAAAAATGGAACCAACCCTATCCCGGCGCTTTATCCTGTCATGACGAACGCGCAAACATCCCAAACCGTGCTTGTGGTCGAGGACGAGGTCTTTATCCGCATGTCCACGGTGGCGACGCTGGAAGACGCCGGTTACAGCGTCCTGGAAGCCAGGAACAGCGCCGATGCCCTGCAGGTTCTGGCCGGGCATGACGAGATTTCCCTGATTGTGACGGATGTGCAGATGCCGGGCGGCATGGACGGGCTGGGACTGGTGGCCCAGGTGCAGCGCGAACATCCGGTGATCCGCGCGCTGGTGGTTTCGGCCCATGCTTGCGCCAAGGAGGCCTTCAAGGCGGGGGCGGCGGCATTCCTGCCCAAGCCCTTTTTGGCACAAAGCATCCTGCGGGCGGTGAACGACATGGCTAAGGCCGCCTGAATTCATTGTACAATCGGCGCGGCTGCCGCTTTTCGATGTCTGTTTTCGGACATTTCTTTGCTATCGGCCGGCAATGAGCCTAGCGTGCCGGGGCGAAGGAACAGGCTGTCATGACGATCCTCTTCGATCACATCGAAGACGTCCGCACACTCGCTCAGATTATCGTCGAGACGGTGCGCGAACCGCTGCTTGTGCTGGACCATGATCTGAAAATCCTGGTGGCCAGTTCCTCCTTCCACAAAAGCTTCCAGATCGACGCCAAGGACACGCCCGGGCAATTGCTGTTCGCGCTGGATGCGGGCGCCTGGGACATTCCGGCGCTGCACACGCTGCTGGAACGCTCGCTGGTGGACCAGACGGTGGTGGACGGCTTCCCGGTGGAGCAGAACTTTCCCCGCATCGGCAAGCGCGTCTTCCTGCTGCATGCCCGCAAGGTGCTGGACACCGAGGTGGGCCAGCCGCTGATCGTGCTGGGCTTCGAGGATATCACCGACCGGCGCGCCACCGAGCGGGAGAAGGAACTTCTCAAGAAACAGACCGACGATCTGCTGCAGCAGAAAGAGATGCTGCTGGAGGAGATGCAGCACCGCATCATCAACTCCCTGCAGATCATCGCCAGCATATTGATGCTGAAGGCCCGCGCCGTGACCTCGCCGGAAACCCGCGAACATCTGCAGGACGCCCATCGCCGCGTCATGTCGGTGGCGGCGGTGCAGCAGCATCTGCATGCGTCCGGCACCGCCGATGTGATCGACATCGCGCCCTATCTGGAAAAACTGTGCCGCTCGCTGGGCGATTCCATGATCGGGGAGAACCGCGCCGCCGCCATCCAGGTGACGTCCGACAAGGGCGTGATGGCGTCGGCCGATGCCGTCAGCCTGGGCCTGATCGTCACCGAACTGGTGATCAACGCCCTGAAATACGCTTTTCCCGACGCCGGCCAGCCGGGCGTGGTGGTGGTGAAATACCAGGCCAATGGCACGAACTGGAAGCTCACCGTCTCGGACAACGGCGTGGGGCGCACCGACGCGGGCGGCCATTCCGGCAAGGGCGGGCTGGGCACCAGCCTGGTGGCGGCGCTGGCCCACCAGCTCGAAGCCAAGGTCGAGACCACCAGCGGCGAACACGGCATGAACATCACGATCACCCATTCCACCTTTATCGCCAAAAGCGCGGCCTGAACCATGGGCGAAGCCAAGCCGCTGTCGGTCTCGCAATATGAGCGCATGGCCCATGAACTGCAGTCGATGTCGGAGATGATCCGGGCGCGGCCGGAAATGAATCATCATTTCGCCGACCGGCTGGCGACGCTGGCCAGGGAAATGCGCGAAGATGAAGCGCGGGTCTATCCGGCGGTGCAGGCCTGACGATCAGGCGCTGAAAACGGCCAGGGCACCCACCAGCATGGCGATGGCGACAAAGCTGAGATTATAGACAAAGGGCGGCAGGGAACCCGCCCCGCGATCATCGCCGTCGGCCTGCGCGCGGCCGAGGCCGGGAAATTCATCGCTCATCGTGCCGCCGGGTCTGGTCATGCCCCATATAATGTGTGCGTGCGGCAATGGTTGCATCGGGAACAAATTGCGCTTGGCCGGCGGCTGGAGAATAATGCGGCCATGCGCCATTTCCTTTTGCTGCTGACTGCATCCGCCGCCGCGGCCTGTGGCGCCGCCGCCGCCGCCACGCCGGGCACCCCGGAAGCACAATGGAAAGCGGCGATTGCCGACCAGAACAGGGACTATGCGCAAATTCCCCATGCCATGCTGAAGATCCGGGATTCCGCCTATATCGGCGAAGGGCAGAGCGCCGTGCTGGCGGGGCAGATGGGCAAGCCCGCAAGCTGGCATTGGGCGAGCACGGGGCCGGGCCTGCTGCAGGTGGCGCTGAAGGGCGGCAAGCTCAGCGTGACCAGGGACGGCAAGCCTGTGGACGGCATCGCCAAGAGCATCGCCATCGACAAGGATGTGGACATTGCCGGCCAGCCGACCCAGGTGGGCGGCGGGATCGAGGGCTGGCGCATCTTTATCTATGACCAGCAGAACCCGGACGCGAAGAATTTCACCGGCGTTTCCTATTATCCCTTCGATCCCGCCTTCCGCGTCACGGCGCGCGTCGTGCCGGACGCGGCCCTGCGGGGGAAAATAATCCGCACCACCCGCGGCACCGACAAGCAGTTCTTCCATGGCGGCGACGCGCATTTCACGCTGAAGGGCAAGGAGATCACCCTGCCTTTCTATGCCGAGAGCCGCGATCCGGCGGCGATCAAGGACATGTCGGCCTTCTATACCGACGCGCTGACCGGCAAGGGTGCCTATGGCGCGGGGCGCTATGTCGATGTGACGGATTTCGGCAAGTTCCCGCCTGCCAATGTGACGATCGATTTCAACCAGGCCTACAATCCCAACTGTGCCCGCTCGGCGCATTTCACCTGCCCGGTGGCGGTGGACAATATCGCGCTGGCGATGACGGCGGGCGCGCGCGACCCGCATTTCACGCATGGAGCGGGAGCCCATTAGCCGGGCGCATCAGTCAGGACGGTCGTCATCGCCTTCCTGGCGGTCCCAGTCCTGGGCGCGGGAGCCGTCGAATTTCGGCATCAAGGCGATCATGGCGAAGAGCAGCGCTAGGCCGCAGATCACTTTCGCCAGCAGGTCGAGATTCTGCTCCGCCGGCTTGGAGATTTCCTTGTCCCAGAGAAACTGGGCGGTTGGCTTCCAGCCCACCGGCATGGCGCCCTTGGTGCCGCAGCGGATGGTGTCGCCATTGCGGTCCAGGCAAGTGGGCGCGGCCGCTGCCGGAGCGGCGGCGAGAAGCAGAATGGCAAGGGTGAGCGGCACGGCGCGCATGGCATTTCTTCCCATGTCCGGGGCCTTGGCGCCAGATGGCCAGTCCCATTGCGGCGTGGCAGAATGCCGGCGTCACGGCCGCATATAGCGGGAAGGAGCAGCAATGCGTTATCTCATCGTGTGGGCTTTTCTGGTCGCCGCCACCAGCTTCGAGGCCAGCGGCGACGCGCTGGTGCGGCTGGGCCTGTTCGAGCGGGCCGGAAGCGGCCGGATTGTCCTGATGGCGGCGGGGGCGGTGCTGCTGTTCCTCTATGGCGTGATGCTCAACCTAGCGCCGCTGCCGTTCAGCCGGGTGGTGGGGCTTTATATCGCCACCCTGTTCGTGGTCTGGCAGGTGGTGAGCTTTTTCACCTATCGCGCCGTGCCGACCTTTCCCATCCTGGCGGGCGGAGCGCTGATCGTGGCGGGCGGATTGCTGGTGTCGTTCTGGGCGCCGGCCGCCTAGCCGCGCGGCAAGGCGCTGCGTGCTTTACGTAGGCACTACTACGGATAGTACGGCCTCATTCTGTTAGCGAATTTGGAGCGGCGCGGCGGGATAATTCCCGTGGAGGGCAAGGCGGCGATGGCGCCGTCCGTAACGCCTCCATACGGGTCCTGGGCCATGGTACGCGGGCTAGTCGTTCTGGGAATTGCCGGCATCGTGCTGCTGAAAATGCAGGTGCCCGATGAGGTGCCCGTTTGCCCCTTCGGCATCTGCGCCAGGAGCGCGCTGGCCGCGATGGACGAGAAGCCGATGCAGCGGATTGCCGAGATGAAACTGGAATTGCGCGGCGCGCCCAAGCCTCTGGCGGCCGTGCGCGCAACGCTGCACCCGCAGCGCCGGACACAATGACCGGCGTCTGTGCCAGGGCGGGACAATAAGGCAGCACGCCATTCTCAATAATGCTTCTTCATCCTGGGGCGCAGGCAACCATGCCGGGCAGGGGCCGTTATCCTGGCATCATGGGACGCAAACCAACAGCGCAGGAAGCGATCGGACTGACGGAACTGGCGCGCCAGCTGCGCGCCTCGGCGGCACAGACCAATGACCAGAATTATGTCAGCCTGTTCCTTACGGCCGCCATGGCGCTGGAAGCCAGGGCGCTGGCGGCGCCGTCGCAGAACATGCAACGCAAGCGCCACGCCGACCGGCATTAGCGCGGCTTGTTATCTTGGCGCCGTAAGGACGGCGCGGTCTGTCATCTTGGCGCAGTAAGAACCGCGCGGTTTTTTATCTTGGCGCCGTAAGGACGGCGCCGGGCGCCAGCATGTCGCTGCTGCGGCCGGGCGCAATCACCAGATAGGAGCCGGGGGTGAGGCCGTCCGACGAAATGGACAGGGCCGAATCCTTGGGCACCTTCACCTCGTCGCGGACGCGGACATGCGTCACGGCGATATAATGGTCGTCCAGCGCCAGGCTGGAGACATCGCCCACCTTGACGCCGCCGATGCGCACATCCGAACCGGCCTTGAGGCCGTCGGCATGATGCAGCCGCACCGTGAATTCATAATCCGACAGCGAGGCGCCGCCGGTCGAGGTATAGGCGAAAAGGAAAAACCCCACCGCCACCAGGACCACCGCGCCGCTGAGTAAAATTTCAAAGCTGTTATTCTGTTTCATGACCGCCGCTTACCTTCCCGCAACGGCAAATAGCCTAGCAGAAAACCGGCGCGCAAGGTGCCATATAATTGTGCGCGCCCGCCGATTGGGCAACGCTCTGCGGTTGACAGGGGGCGGCCCGGCCTATAGCCAGCACGCAATCTTGGGCCGCTCTGGCGAATCAGTTCCCAGCGGTGCCGCACCATACCCCCATCCAATCCATCATTTCGTTGAGGCCGGCTTTGCGATGAATCAGGAATTGTCCAACAAGAATTTGATGCTGACCGTCCTGCGAGCCTTCAAGGAAGGCGATGTCGGGCCGCTGATGGCCGCGCTGGGCCCGAACATCATGTGGAAATCCAATTCGCCGCCGGAATATTTCCGCTTCGGCGGCCAGTGCAGCGGGATCGCCGAGGTCAAGGCGCGCATCGCGCTGATTTTTTCGCAATATCACTTCATCCGCTTCCAGCCGGTGATGATCCTCACCCAGGAAGACGTGGTGCTGGGGAAATTCGAGGTCGAGGCCTTTCACCAGCGCAGCGGCAAGACGGTGAAGACAGACTTGTCCATCCGCTGGACGGTGCGGCACCGCAAGATTGTGGAGCATGAAGGCTTTTTCGACACCGCCGGCGTCCTGATGCAGCAGGGCGACCTGAAGGCGGCCTAGCGCAGGGCGGTGGCGATGGACGCCAGCTTGGTGTTGAGGTGGGTGCCGACGCTGGTCAGCCCGGTGATGATCACCACCGCGATCAGGGCGGCGATCAGGCCATATTCAATGGCGGTGGCGGCCGATTTGTCGGCCAGCATCCGGCGGAACGTTACCATTTGGCCATGGTTGCATAGGAAGTGTTAACGACAGAAGAACAGGCGTTCCCGGCTTCGGCATGGCGGGCGAACTGGCTGAGCCGCCCGCCGCGGCGCAGATAGTCGTGCAGCAGGGGAGGCGGGGGACCAGCGCCTCGCGGCCGAAGATATTATCCGTGGACGGATCATCGCCATAGACCGCGTCATACCAGTTGCTCACGGCCGAGGAAAATCCAGCAGGGCGGCGAAGACCCGGCCCGCCGCCAGGCCGCCGCGCAGCAGCGCTTCCTCCCGCGCCAGCGCGGCTTCGGGCAGGCCCAAATCGCGCAGGGCGGCGAGCTGGCGGGCGATGAAGGCTTCGCGGCGCTGGGGATCGGGCTCGGGCGGCATGGCGCGACAATACAACAAACGTTGTGTTCGTCCAACAAGGATGCTTGTGTTTTAGGGCGCCGCCAGCCTCGTCCCCGCGGGCGGTTACCCAGGCGGGCCGGGAATATTGAATAATCCCGGGAAATGCCGGATAAGGCGGCCACGCAAGACAAGGACATCCATGCGCAAGATATTGATGGGCCTGGCCCTGATGCTGGTTCCGGCGGCCGCGCTGGCGGCGCCGGCGGCGGCCCCGCCGCAAGGCACCCCCAGCGATGTGGAACTGGCCACTGCCCTGTGCGACAGCCCCGACGCCACCGCCGACCAGACCATCGGCGGCTGCGGCGCGCTGATCAAATCGAACATCCTGAAGGGCGCCGACCTGGCCGATGCCTATAACAACCGCGCCACCGGCTATCTGGCCAAGAAGAGCTACGACCTGGCGATCGCCGACGAGAACAAGGCCATTCCGCTGGACCCGGCCAACGCCAACGCCCTCAACAATCGCTGCCTGGCCTTCATGGGCAAGAAGCAGACCGACAAGGCGATTGCCGATTGCAGCGCGGCGATCAAGATCAATCCCGGCTTTGCGCATTATTACCGCAACCGCGCCAGCGCCTATCTGCAGAAGGGCAAGCGCACCGAGGCGCTGGCCGACCTGCGCATCGCCATCAAGGACGATCCCAACGACAAGATCGCCATGGGCATGCTGATGAGCTTTGCCGCCAAGATGTCGGAAGGCGGCGCCCATATCGTGGACGCCAAGCATCCCGCGCCCGCAGCCCTGACCGCCCGGATGCAGGGCGGCGACATGATGGCCCCGCCCGCCAAGCCGGACGCCAAGGCCCCGGCCAAGCCGAAGGCGGCCAATTGAACCGCAGCATCGCCGCCGCCGCGCTGTTGCTGCTGATTTCGGCCGCGGCGCAGGCGCAACCCGCCACCAGCAAGGGCGTGGACAAGGCGGGGCGGCATTATGTGCTGACGCTGACCGGCAAGCTGGCCAAGAAGGACCTGCCGCCGGATGACGCGATGGAGCATGCCGCTTCGGATATCGGCGTCTATATGCTGAACGCCTGCGGTGCGCCGGGGATCAGCCGCTGCGATGTCTATGCCGGCTATGACGACAAGCTCAGCCTGCCGCCCGGCTATATCGTCGCCCTCACCAGCGGCGGCGCCACATCGTACCGGCCCGAATTCATGAACCGCGCCGGGCCGGCGCCGCGCTTTTCCTGCGTGCCGCCCGAAAAGATGCCGCCGGACATGACCGGCAAGGATGTGCTGGAAGGCAAGGGGCCGGTGGTGCTGCTGCGCGACGGCGCGGGCGTCAAGCTGGCCTACAACAAGGCCTATGGCTGCAAGCTGGAAGTGGACGACAAGTTCGTCCTGGTCGGCAGCATGGTGTTCGAAAAGTAAGCGCGCCTCGCCGGGGATGACAGTTATTAGCGCGGCCGGATATCAATCACCCGCGCCGCCCAGGCGAGCTTGACGTCTTCGCGCGGCGGCGCGTTCCAGCTTTCCAGGCGGAACAGGCCCTTGCGCGATCCGCGCTTGAGGGTTTTGAGCAGGGTGGGGCCGTCCTTGACCTGCACGACGCAGAGCTTGCCCAGGCAATCCTCGTCCACGCCCTGGTGCTCGGGGCCGTAGAAAATCAGCCAGCCTTCCTGAAGCGGGTATTGGGAATCGCCGCTGATCTCGGCCACGTTGGGCGCATCCACGCCGGGCGGCGGTTCCACCCCGGCCAGCACGGTGCCTTCGTCGAAGCGGTCGATGACTTCGCCCGCACCCAGTCGCGCATGGCGGCGACGCTCGCCACCCTGGCGCAGCAGGGCAGCGACACCGCCAAGCTCAGTGCGCGCAATTCCGACCGGCTGGACGATCACGAGCACCGCATCACCATTCTGGAAGCACACGCTTCCAGATGACCCTGCGGCTCACGCCCGAGATGCTGGCCGCGGCTTACGACTTCCTGCGCACCACGGAGCCGTTCAAGAATTGGCGGCTGCCGGAATCGGATGATGTGGGCTTCAGCGTGGTGCGCGACCGCGCCATGTATGCCGATTTCGGCCTGGAAAAGGGCGTGCCGGTGATCCGGGTCAGCGAGGCGCGCAACGGCCATGCCGCCACCTTGCTCGCCACCCTGGCCCATGAAATGTGCCATCTGCGCCAGGAGATGATCGGCGACCGCGGCCATCACAGCGCGGCGTTCCGCAAGATGGCGGCGCGGGTCTGCCGCGCCCACGGCTTCGACATTAAGACTTTCTGAGAGGCCCGCGCTCTTCATGGGCCGTGCTCACAACTTCGCGCGCAGTTAAGAAGATTCGCGCTCACAAGTTCGCGCTCGGGCGGCCCCCTCCCGCTCTTGATGCGCAGCCAAAGGCCCCGCCGCGAAAGCGGCGGGGCCTTTGTGCGTTTCAGCGCGGCGAATCAGAAATGATCGCAGGTGAGGAGGCGGTCCGGCGTCTCGTCCGCCATCATGATCTGTTCGGCCGAGGTCACCTGGATCTGGGTCAGGCCATTATGGCCGGGCTCGATCACACCGGTCAGGTCCACCGTCTGGCCATCGAAGCGGGCAAGATCGCCCAGTGAAGCCACCTGGGGGACATAACCGACAAAACCGTTGTTGTTTTCGAAACTCAGATCGGCGCCGAAGCGGTCCTGGCTGGGGCGCAAGGTGACCTGGCCTTCGACCGTCATGCATTGGCCAATCTTGCTGGTGGTCTGGTCGGCGGTAATGGCGTTGTCGGATGAAGCCCGGGCGGAAGATGCGGCGGCCAGGGCGGCAAGTGTCACGGGGATGATGAGGAATCGCATGCTGCTAACCTCCAATATTCCGCCATCAGCATAGCAGGGTTTGGGGTGCGCCGCTTTGCGATGCAAAGCCCATAAAAGCAAAAACCAGCCCCTGCTCGCTATCCCGAAGACGGGATGGAGCAGGGACTGGTCAAATGCCTGAAAAAGCCCGGTCTTGCGACCTGGGCGAAATCAACCCGTGGTCGGCGGGGTGGTGATCGGAACGCTGTTGCTGCTCGACGAAGCCGCAACGACGGCGCCGATAACGGCAACGCCGCCCACAACGAACCAGATCGGGGCAATGCCGGCGTCCTGGGCTTTCTGCACGCCAGCCGGCTTACCAGCCGCCAGCGGGGCAGCCAGATCGGCCGCCAGAAGATTCGTTGCAAACAAGGAGGCCGCAACCGTGGCCGCTATGAATAAACGCATGTGTTTTCTCCCCACTATTTTTCTAAAACTGCGCCAGGAATGGCAGGTGATGCCATGTACCCTGAAACTGTGACACCATCATTCGGGGAAAGCCAGCGTTAACCGCCAATGCCGCCGAACCCCGCTCACCCTGAGCGGATGATTCCACCATGGGGAAAATTGTTTTCATTAGCAACCACCCCGTTGGTAAAATCGGCCCAATAGGGAGAAATTTCCCGAAAAAATTCAGCCCCGACATGGCTTTTTTTGGCACATCGGCGGACCCGGGCGGCCTGAGGGCGGGTGAATTTCCCTACCCAATTTGGGGTGCGGCGTGATGCCGTTTCCCTGGGAAGAACCGGAATTTGGCGCCCTTGCGGGCAGGGCCGCCCCTTGCCGGGGATCGCAGCAGGGCGAAACGGGCCGCTATTTGGTGGTGTTCAGGGTCGCCGCTTCAAGGGCGGCCTGATCGGCCGCGTTGGCGGGGGGGGTGCCGCCGGTGATCAGGGCGGCGCCGCCGGACTGCAACGCCAGAAGCGCACCGAATCCCAATGCTCCAGCCAGCACCGCCCCGCCGACCGTGGTGACCGATTGCGCCTGCCGGGCGCCGGCGGGCTTGCCCGGCGCCAGTCTGCCAAGGCCGCTGTCGCCTGCCATCGCGCTGGTGGCGAGCAGGGACGTAACCAGAATGACGGCACAGACAGCGCGCATGAAAAAGCTCCTCGGCTGCCGCCTCATAACATGGTTCGCCAAAAAGCCACATGACGTTCAGGAAACCAGTTTCTTCACCGCCGCGGCCAGTTTCTTTTCCGCCGCGGCATAGTCCTTCCAGGCCGGACTTTTCGCCAGCAGGGCAGGGGCCGTGCGCACCGTGAAGGCGCGCGGATCAAGCCCCTTCCTCACCTGCGCCCAGGTCAGCGGCATCGAAACCGTGGCGCCGTCGCGGGCGCGTGGGCTGAGCGGCGCCACCGCCGTGGCCATGCGGTCGTTGCGCAGATAATCGAGGAAGATTTTTCCTTTGCGCTTTTCCCTGGACATGTTGACCAGGTATTTGCCCGGGCTGTCGGCGGCCATGCGCACGCAGATTTCGCGCGCGATCGCCTTGGCGGCCTTCCAGTCCAGCCCGCCCGCCTTGAACGGCGTCACCAGATGCAGGCCCTTGCCGCCGGTGGTCTTGCAGAAAGCCGTCAGGCCGAGCTTTTCCAATCGCTCTTTCAGTTCCCTGGCCGCCGCGACGACATCGTCGAAGGAAAGATCGGGCGAAGGGTCGAGGTCGAAGACAAAACGCCCCGGCACATCGGGCCTGCCCGGTGCATTGTTCCAGGGATGCAGCTCCAGCCCGCCGGCCTGCGCCACCGCCGCCAGGGCTTCGATCCGGTTGATTTCCAGATAGGGCTTGCGGTCGCCCGAGACTTTCACTTCGTCCAGCAGGCGCGATTGTCCCGCCATGGCGTGGCGCTGGAAGAAATGCTGGCCCTTGATGCCGTCGGGCGCGCGCACGATGGAGCAGGGGCGGCCCTTGATATGCGGCAGCATCCAGCCGCCTACCGCTTCGTAATAGCGCGCCAGGTCCAGTTTCGTGACCGGCCCACTTCTTCCATGAAAGGTGTTGTCGCCCGCATCGGGCCACATCGCCTTGCCGGGGTGGGAGATGGGAATATTCATCACCACCGACGCGCCCGGCGGCGCGGATTTCGCCGCCCTGGGTTCGGCCAGTTTTCTGGTCTTTCTGGGTGTCTCGGCTTTCACGTCATCCGCCGGCTTGTCGGCCCGCAGGCCCTTGAAGGCAGCCTGCCGCACCATGCCGTCGCCGGTCCAGCCCGCGAATTCGATTTCCGCCACCAGCTGCGGCTTCAGCCAGTTGATGCCGAGCTCATGGCGCGGCGCGCCCTTACTATTGGAAGTGGGGCCGCTGAAGGGGCTGACCTTCGCCGCCATGTCCTTCAGGCGCGGCAGCAGGCGCTTCACCTTGTCGCCGGAATAGCCGGTGCCGACCCGCCCGACATATATAAGGTGATCGCCGCGATGCACGCCCACCAGCAGGGAGCGGAATTTTCCTGCCGTCGTGGACCAGCCGCCGATCACCACTTCGTGCCCGGCGCGGCACTTGGCCTTGGTCCAGTCATCGCCGAGCCCGGCGCGGTAAGGCGCGCTTCCGCGCTTGGAGACGATGCCTTCCAGCGACATGCGGCAGGCGGATGTGAGGATGGCGTCGCCGCCGCTGGAAAAATGCTCGACGTAACGCAAATTGGCGGGCGCAGCCTTCAGCAGCTTTTCCAGCCGCGCCTTGCGCGCCAGCAGGGCGAGGGGACGCAGGTCTTCGTCCTTCAGCGCCAGCAGGTCGAAGGCGAAGAACACCAGCCCTTCGTTCTTGCCGTCGGACAGGGCGGCCTGCAAGCCTGCGAAGTCCGGCGCGCCATTGTGATCCAGCGCCACGATCTCGCCGTCGAGAATGCAATCTGGCAGTTTCGCGCCAGCGCGTGCGATGGCGGCGAACCTGGCCGTCCAGTCCAGGCCCTTGCGGGTGCGGAGCACCGCCTTGCCGTCCAGGACCCGCAACTGAATGCGGTAGCCGTCGAACTTGACCTCATGGATCCAGTCCGCGCCGGACGGCGGCGCATCCACCAGGCGGCAGAGTTGGGCTTCTATGAATTTTGGAAGCGATGAAATGTGTTTTGCCTTGACCACCGGCTCGGGCTCTTCATCACCGTCCGTTGCTGGCGCCGCCCGGCGGCTCGCTTTGGCTCGCCGCGTTCGCGGCTCTCGCAGGTCCACCGGACCTGCTCGTTCGCTGCGCGAACCGCCGCTCACCCAGACGGCATCCGCCTTGAACCTCTTCGCCCGCATGAAGGGCTTGGGCTTGGCACCTGTGCCGGCGGCGATCGCCTTCATCACCCGGCCCGAGGCAACAGAGCGGTCCTTCTCAAGGATTTTCTCACCGTCGCCATCTTTTGCGTATTTGTCCTGGTGTTTGATCAGCAGCCAGTTGTTGTGCTTGCTCTTGTACTTGTCGTTCTTCATCCGAACGAGAACCCAGCCGCCCTTGAGCTTTTCGCCCGCCAGGGTGAATTTGAGATCGCCCTTGGCCAGCATCTTGCCGGCATCGCCTTCCGGCTGCCAGAAGCCGCGGTCCCACAGCATCACCGTGCCGCCGCCATATTGGCCCTTCGGAATGGTGCCTTCGAAATCGCCGTAATCGAGGGGATGGTCTTCCACTTCCACCGCCAGGCGCTTTTCGGCCGGATCGAGCGAGGGCCCGCGCGTCACCGCCCAGGAGCGGAAGGTGCCTTGACCGTTGCCGATGGGGAGCTCCAGCCGGAAATCATAATGCAGCCGCGTGGCTTCATGTTTCTGGATGACGAAGCGCAAGGCATCGGCCGCGCCGACCTTCTCCTTGCCGCTGGGTTCGGCTGTCCGGGTGAAATCGCGCTTGGCGCGATACTTCGCCAGGGCCTTGCCGGCCGGGCTCTTGACGGAGCTTTTCTTCCTGGACGCCACTGCCGATCCTTTCGCTGACGGAAACATAGTTCCATACCGGCGTTTCCGTCCCGCAATTCGGAAGGAAAAGCACCATGGCGGTACGCAAAAAAACCGGGCCCCGGCCCAAGTCCAAGGCCAAAAAAGCGGCCCATCACAGGGCGGCGGCCAATTCCAACGAGCCGCGCCTGCCGGCCCGCCCCATCTGGCAGGGGCAGCTGCGCCTGTCGCTGGTGTCCTGCCCGGTGGCGCTTTACGGCGCCACCCGCCGCGACGCGGATATCTCGTTCCACCTGCTCAATCCCAAGACCAGCAACCGCATCCGCATGATCCCCACCGATCCCGACACCGGGCCGGTGGAGCGCGCCGACCTGGTCAAGGGCTATGAGATCACCAAGAACCATTATGTCGTGCTCAGCGCCGACGAGCTGGATGCCGTCAAGCTGGAAACCACCCACACCATCGAGATCGAACGCTTCGTGGATGAAAAGCAGATCGACCGGCTGTACTGGAACGATCCCTATTATCTCATTCCCAATGAGAAGACCGGCGTCGAGGCCTATACCGTGATCCGCGAAGCCCTCAGGCAAACGGGCCGCATCGCGCTGGGCCGCGTGGTCATGCATACCCGCGAAAGGCTGGTGGCGCTGGAGCCCAAGGACAAGGGCATCCTGGTTTACACCCTGCGCATGGCCGACGAAGTGGTGCCGCCCAAGGAAGCCTTTGCCGATATTCCCGCCGCCAGGCCCGACAAGCGCATGATCGAGATCGCCCGCAAGATCATCGAACAGCAGGAAGGCGCCTTCGAGCCGGAGAAATTCCATGACCGCTACGAGACCGCCCTGCGCGACCTGATCCGCCGCAAGCAAAAAGGCGAAAAGCTGGTCACCGCCGAATCGGTGCAAGACGATAACGTCATTGACCTGATGGAGGCGCTGCGAAAAAGCCTCAGGCACAAGGGTGGCGCGGCCAAACGCAAGGCGGGTTGACGCGGCGCCGATTGACGGCGGCAGGGGCGCAAACGCATTGTCCCGGCCATGCCGCCCAAAACGCCGCAATCCCTGCTCCTGGCGGGCCGTCCGCTTGAGGCGCTGGCCGGCTTCGACGCCCTGCTGGCGGCCAGCCCCGCCAATGCCGAGGCGCTGTTCGGACGCGCCAGCGCGCTCCAACATCTCGGCCGGCTGGACGAGGCAAAGGCGGTTTATGACGCCGTGCTGGGCCTGATGCCCGGCGCGGTGGGGGCGCTGAACAATCGCGGCGAAGTCCTGCTGGCGCTGGGCCAGCCGGGCGCGGCGCTGAAGGATTTCGTCCACGCCCTCAGCATCAAGAAGGATTATCTGCCCGGCTTTCTGGGCCGCAGCATCGCGCTGGTCCGCCTGGGGCGGCCCGCCGAGGCGCTGCCGGGCCTGGACCAGGTGGTGGCGCTGCGGCCCGATCATGCCGATGCCTGGTTTTACCGCGGCGTCGCGCTGGACCAGCTGGGCCATCCCGACAAGGCGGTCGCCGCCTATGACAAGGTGCTGGCGCTGAACCCGACGGCCACGGCGGCCATGGCCAATCGCGGCCTGGCGCTGCACAGTTTGCGGCGGCTGGACGAAGCCATGGCCAGCTTCGCGGCGGTGGAAAAATTGCTGCCCGGCAATGTCGTGGCGCTGAACGGGCAGGCCGGCATCGCCATGCATGTCTGCGACTGGTCGCGGCACGCCGAATTCCAGCAGCGGGTCGTGGCGGCGATCCGCGCCGGCGACAGGGGCATTCATCCCGGCACCATGCTGAGCTACAGCAACGCACCGGACGTGATGCTGGCCAATGCGAAGGTCCATGCCGCCCCGGCAGCGGGCATCGCCTGGACGGCCAGGCCCTTTTCGGGCCCGAAAATAAAGCTGGCCTATTGCTCGGCAGATTTTCACGACCATCCCATGCCGCGCCTCCTGGCCGGGCTGTTCGAGCGCCACGACCGGGCGCGCTTCGAGGTGATCGCGGTGAGCTTCGGCCCCGAAGACGGCAGCGCGATGCGGGCGCGTCTGAGAGCGGCATTCGACCAGTTCCATGACGTGCGCACCTCCAGCGATGCGGGCATCGCCGATCTGATGGCGGGTCTCGGCGTGGATATCGCGGTGGATTTGATGGGGTACACCACCTACAGCCGGCCGGGGCTTTTCGCCCGCCGTCCCGCCCCGGTGCAGGCCAGCTATATGGGCTATGCCGGCACGCTGGGGGCTGAGCATTACGACTACATCATCGCCGACAATGTCGTGGCGCCGCCTTCGCACCAGCCTTTCTATGCCGAAAAGATCATGGCGCTGCCGGAAACCTATTGGGTGACCGACGACCGCCGGGCCGAGGCCGGGCCGCCGCCATCGCGCAGCCAGGCGGGATTGCCCGAGCATGGCTTTGTCTTCTGCTGCTTCAACAACAACTGGAAGATCGGCCCGGACCAGTTCGACATCTGGATGCGGCTGCTGACGGCAGTGCCGGATTCGGTGCTGTGGCTGATCCAGGACAATGACCAGGCGGCGGCGAATTTGCGCAAAAGCGCCGCGGCGCGCGGCGTGGCGCCCGCGCGGCTGGTGACAGCAAAGCGCGTCACGCCGCAGGAACATCTGGCGCGGCACCGCCTGGCGGACCTCTTCCTCGACACGCTGCCTTACGGCGCCCACACCAGCGCCAGCGATGCCTTGTGGTGCGGCGTGCCGGTGGTGACGTTGATGGGCGCGGGCTTTCCCGGCCGGGTGGCGGCCAGCATCCTGACGGCGATGGAGCTGCCCGAACTGGTGACGCAGACATTCCCCGATTACGAGCGCCTGGCGCGGACGCTGGCGACGGATGCGCCGCGCCTGGCGGCATTGAAACAGAAGGTGGCCGCCAACCGCACCAGCACGGCGCTGTTCGACACCGCCCGCTTCACCCGCAGCATGGAAGCGGCGTTCGAGAAAATGCGGGACGATTTCCGCCAGTCCGGCGCACCCGGCATGTCATGATCTGGGTCAATTCCCGCCGATCGCGACTTTATTATCCTGCCGCATGACTTGGCCGCGCTTCGCCTTCCTGCTGCTTGTGACGCTGCTGCCGGCATGGCCGGCGGCGGCGCAAACCCCGGTGGGCCTGTGGCTGCACGACAACAAGCGCATCGAGATCGAAATCGCGCCTTGCGACGACCGGCTCTGCGCGAAAATCGTATGGTTTCGCTGGCCGAACGACGCCAAGGGCGTGCCCCTGGTGGACCTGAAGAATCCCGATCCAGTGCTCCGCGCCCGGCCTCTGCTGGGCCTCAGCGTGCTGGAGGGCCTGCGCCGCAGCGGCGAAAATCTCTGGGACGGCGGCAGGATCTACAATCCCGACGATGGCGGCAGCTATAACGCCAGGATGTCCATCGAAGGCGACGGCACCTTGCGCATCCGCGCCTATGTTCTGCTGCCGCTCTTCGGCCATACCCTGATCTGGACTCGCCTGCCCAATTCCGCCGGTTCTGGCCCGTAAGTGTCTGGAAACGAACGGTAAAATAGCTACCCGAAATATGTGTCCGATGGCAGACAAAATTGATCTGCCTCAAGGTTCCCAGAAGGTTCCCATTCCACATTGTTTTTGAGGGCATTGGCCCTCCCGAAGGGCGCCCGTCATGAATGCTGAAATTGTTCATCCCGACGGTGATTTGCCGCGGGGAAACGTCGGGGCGATTCCGCCGCGCAGCGCCGCCAGCTATGAGCAGGAACTGGCGGCCCGCCGCATCACCGAGGCCGGGCTGCGGGACATCCTGGCCAAGGGCGAGGCGCTGCTGCGCCTGAAGGACGAGGCGATCGAATACCAGGCCCTGATGCGCAAGGAGTCGGATCACCGGCTGCTCAACGACATGCAGATCGTTGTCAGCCTGCTTGCGCTGCAAGGGCGGGCATCGGGCGATGCGGAATTGTCCTCCCAGCTGGCGGTGGCGGCCAATCGCGTCAACATGATCGCGCGCATCCACAGGCGTCTTCACGGCATGGACGGGCTGCAGACAGTGTCCTTCCAGAAATATCTCGGCGAATTCTGCGGCGAATTTTCCCAGATGCTGTCATCGCGCCAAGCGATTGACCGCGTCGTGGTGGCGGAGTGCGACGAGATCGAATTGCCGGCTGTCACCGCCATACCCCTTGCCTTCATCGTCAGCGAGCTTCTGACCAACGCCGTCAAATATGGCGAGGGCCGGATCGATGTGCGGCTGCAGGCCATGGCGGGGAAATCCTATCTCCTGTCGGTTTCCAATGAAGGCCTGCCCTTGCCGGACGGATTTGCGCCCGCCGACTGCAAGGGGCTGGGCATGAAAATCATCCAGTCCTTCGTGCAAAGGATCGGCGGCAAGTTGCGCTTCGGTTCCTGCCATGGCGGCAAGGGCGCCTGCTTCGCGGTCCAGTTCGGCGCTGCGTAAGCGGAGTTTGGAAATCGCCGCGCCGGCGGCGCCTTGAAAGGATTTCAAGTTGGGCCTCATTCTCGTCATCCTGCTGATCGTTCTGCTGCTGGGCGGCTTCAGCGGCCGCTTTGGCGGTTATGGCTATGGCTTCGGCCATGGCGGTATCGGCCTGCTGGGCACGGTCTTGATCATTCTTCTGATCCTGATGCTGCTTGGGCGGATATGACCGGCCCGCTTCGCGCGCAACGTCCGGTATCGGACGGCAAATTGATACAAATCAACGCCGCGCCCGCCAATTCGGCTCACTCTGGCCGGGGCGGATTTCATTTCCGCGCCCGAATTTTTCCCGCAATCAGGAGAGACAGCATGAAACACATAATAACAGCCGCGCTTGCCATTTCGCTTCTGGGCAGCACCGCCGCCCTGGCCCAGCCGGGCCGCAATGACCGGGGTCCCCCCGGCAATAACGACCAGAGCCGCTATGACGGTTACCGCAGCAACCCCGGCGTGCGCATGAGCGCGCCGCGTTTTTCACGCGGCGACCGGGTGCCGGACCAGTATCGCAACAATCGCCAGTATGTCGTCAACGACTGGCAGCAGCGTCATCTGCGCAAGCCGCCGCGCGGCTATCACTGGGTGCGTGACGACAATGACAATTACTTCCTGGCCGCGATGACCACCGGCATCATCCTGGATCTGCTGCTGAATGGCGGCCACTAGGACGCACTGTCCTTGGCTGCCTGTCTGTGCCTGAAAAACCGGCGAGGCTCAAAATTCCGGCTTGGGCCCGCCGGTGGCCCAGTCGAGCAACTGGGCGGTGTGGATCATGCGCACGCCGCTGCCGGATAAATGCTGCAGGCAGCCGATATTGCCCGCCGCCACGATGGGCGCGCCGGTGGCGGCGATATTGGCCAGCTTGCGGGCGCGCAGTTGCCCCGCCAGTTCCGGCTGCAGGATGGAATAGCTCCCCGCCGAGCCGCAGCAGATATGGCCCTCGGCGATTTCGCGCACCGCGAAGCCGGCCTGGGCGAGAAGTTCGCGCGGCTGGTCGATGACTTTCTGGCCGTGCTGCAGCGAGCAGGCGGAATGATAGGCCACCACCTGCCCGGCCGCGATCACCGGCGCTTTCAGGCCCAGCCCGGCCAGCACCTCGGTGACGTCCTTGCACAAGGCGGAAATGCGCGCCGCCCGCGCCGCCCACGCCGGTTCTTCGCGCAGCATGAAGCCGTAATTCTTCAGGACGGTGCCGCAGCCCGAGGCCGAAATCACGATGGCGTCCAGGCCGCCGCCGATTTCCTTTTCCCACGCCACGATATTGGCCTTGGCTTTTTCCAGCGCGTCATCATCCTTGCCCATGTGATGCGCCAGCGCGCCGCAGCAACCCTGTCCTTCCGCCACGATCATCTCCACGCCGTGGCGGGTGAGAAGCCGCACCACCGCTGCGTCAATCGCCGGATCCAGCACCGGCTGGACGCAGCCCGCCAGCAGCGCCATGCGGGCGCGCCGGGTGCCCTCGGCGGCAAACACGCCGGGTACGACTTCGCGGCCCTGCGGCGGCAGGGCGCGCGGCGCCTGCGCCACCATCGCCTTCAGGCTTTTGGGCAACAGTGCCGCGAAGGGCCGCGCCAGTGCCGCCAGCTTCAGCGCCAGGCGTAACAGCGCGCGATTTTCCAGCACCCGCAGCAGCGCGGCGCGCAGCATCCGTTCGGGCCGCGGCCGCACCTTGTGTTCCTCAATATAGGAGCGGGCATGATCCACCAGATGCATGTAATTGACGCCGGAGGGGCAAGTGGTCATGCAGGAAAGGCAGGACAGGCAGCGGTCCAGATGCGTGACGGTGGTGGGCGCGGGCGCGGCGCCGGTTTCCAGCATCTCCTTGATCAGATAGATGCGGCCGCGCGGCGAATCCAGCTCATCGCCCAGCAGAAGATAGGTCGGGCAGGTGGCGGTGCAGAAGCCGCAATGGACGCAGGCGCGAAGCTGGCCGTTGGCGTCGGCGGTGGCCGGATCGGCCAGTTGCGCGGGACTGAAATTTGTCTGCATGACAGGGAACTATCATAGAGGGCGCCGGCTTGTCATGGCGTGAAACCGGAAGGAGCAAATCATGGCGCGGGATGTGGTGGTGATTGTCGGCAGCGTCCGCAGGGAATCACTGAACCTGAAGCTGGCGCAGGCCTTGCTGGGGCTGGCGCCGGAGACGCTCAAGCTGGAAATCGTCCCCGTCGGCAACCTGCCGCTCTACAACCCAGATCTCGACGCCACGCCGCCGCCCGAATGGACGGCCTTCAAGGCGCGGGTCAGACGCGCCGATGCCGTGCTGTTCGTGACGCCGGAGCATAACCGTTCGGTTCCCGCCCCGCTGAAGAATGCGCTCGACATGGCGTCACGCCCCTATGGCGGCAATTCCTGGGACGGCAAGCCCGCCGCCATCGTCAGCGCCAGCCCCGGCGCCATCGGCGGCTTCGGCGCCAACCATCATCTGCGCCAGTCGCTGGTGTTCCTCAACATGCCCGCCATGCAACAGCCCGAAGCCTATATCGGCCATGCCGACAAGCTGTTTGGTGAGGACGGCAGGCTGAACAATGAGGGCACGGAGAAATTCCTCAAAAGCTTTTTGGCGGCTTTCGAGAAGTGGATCGGAAAGAACGCGCCCTAAGTCGGGTTCTTTACCGGCACCTCGATGCGATAGAGGCGCAGTGCCAGCGCGCCCTTGGGCTGGAAGCACATCGCGTCGGTGCCGTCGGCGCTTGCCGCGCCCCGGATCACCGCAGGCAGGTCGCAGATCACGGTGGGGCCGTCGGTACTGGCATAGCCGACAAAGCTGTAGCCGGCCTGGTCCATGCAGGACTGGATGGAACGCAGCGGCTGGCCCTCGCCGGTGCGGGTGGCCGAGGCCTCGCAGGCGGCAAGCTGTTTTTTCTGGTCGGCATAGCAGCCTGACAGCGCCAGACAGGCGGGCAGGGCAAGGAGCAGGAATATCGGGGTCCGGGCCATTATGTGCCTCATTTTTCCCGGGAAATCCTAGCAGAAACACCCATCCCGGCGAAGGGTTGCAGGGCAAAAGTTCATGTTTTTGACACGCAAATGCCCTTGGCGGGGCGCCGTCCGCCATGCCTAGAATTGCCCCATGGAAAAGCGGGCGGTTCCGGGCTTTGCCTTCGAGCGGGCGCAGACGCAGGTCCCCGGGCGGCTGCATCTGACGCCCGAGGCGCTGGAATACGCCTATGAATACCTGCGCAGCACCTTGCCCTTCCGCCGGATGAATCTTCCGCATGCGGATGAACTGATGTTCCGGGTGATGGGCGCGCGCGACCGTTTCGGCCATTTCAAGGGCCGCATCAAGGACAATAGCGACCTGAACGAGATTGGCCTGTCGCAGGCCAAGGTCCGGTCCACCGATGTGCTGATGGCGACCATGGCGCATGAGATGATCCATCTCTACCAGCATGAAAAAGGCCGCTGCACCCGCGGCGTCCACAATGCCCAGTTCCGGCACATCGCGGCGCGGGTCTGCCGCATTCACGGCTTCGATCCGGAGACATTCTGACATCCCCCAGGGCATCCAAAACCGCAGCGCCCCGGCCCTGCGGCCGGGGCAAATCCGCGTCCGGACCTTGGGGGTTCCAAATCGCCACCAGAGACTATAGCGTCCCGGCCGGATCAGATTTCAGGGAGTTGCCTATGGGTGCGCGCGGAATGAATGCCAGGAGAAAAGAAAAGCGTCGCCGTCACGCCAAGTCGCGCAAGGCCGCCGCCGCGGCAGCCCCCGCGCCGTCCCAGGGCACCCCGGCGCCGCGCCGCCCGGCTCCCGCCAGCCGCTGAAGCGGCGTCCTGCCGAGCACGGCCATGGCGGCCGCGCGGGCCGGCGTGGTCAGCATCGAAGTGAAATGGAAGCGGCGCGCTTCACGCGGCGTCGCGGACTTTCCAGAAGCGCAAGGCGCGCTGGGCCGCCATCACGGGCACGGCTTCATACATCTTGCCGAAATCCTCGGCCGCGTTCAGGCCGCGATCCTTGCCGTCCAGGTTGATCGCCAGGGTGACGAACAAAGCGCGGTCGAAATTGGCGCCGCGGCAGAGCAGCGCCACCGTATCCAGGTCGTGACCGGCGACGGTGCGCTGGATCAGCTCGAAATCCACATCGGTCAGCTTGGCAAAGGCCAGCATGAAGGCGGTGCGGCCGGGGGCACCTTCGCGCAGCAGGCTGACCAGCGTCGGCGGCTGCAATTCGCCGTGCCGCGCCATGGCGTTGACGCGTTTGGTGGACGTCGCCAAGTCCTCGGGCGCGGCGCCATACTGTTTGGAAAGACGGTCGCGGCTGCGGTGAAAGGCGTCCTCGATCTCGGCTTCCGACAGATGATTGAATTTTTTCAGGATCTCCTGGCGCAGGCCCTTTTCGACCTTGGTGTAGAGATCGTTGAGCAGGTCGGCGGGCACGTCGCCGCGGTGCACCAGCGGCGCCTGCAGCGCCACGCTGTCCTGGGCCCGCTGCGCCACCGCTTCAAAGGTCTGGGGGGCGATCTTGGCGCCGCTGTTCTTCAGCAGCGAGGTCACCACGGCGTCGTCGCCTTTTTCCACCAGGGCGTGCGAGACGCGTTCGCTGATGTCCTTGCGGCCGGTGACGGCCATCATGTGGGTCTGGCCTTTTTCGCTGATGACCTTCATCAGCGTCTCGTCGGTCAGCACGCGCGAATGGCGCAGCACCGGCTCGGCCACCGAAATCTCGTCCATCGCGAAAAGCTGCGCGGAGCAGGCGAATTGCGCGTCATTGGTCGCGATCAGCCTGGCCAGGTCGGCGCGGACCTGGACGGAATAATCCGCCGCCGCCGAAGTCAGCAGCTCGTCGAAGGCGGCGATATCGGTTTGCGATCCCGCGCCGTGGCTGAGATGCTCGGTGACCTGGCGCAGCAGCTCCCGGCGGCCTTCGCTGGTGGTCTGCCTGGAAAGGTCCGCCAGCTTGGAAAATCGGGGTGCGCGATCAGACATCTGTGCCAAAATGGTTCTTTAAAATGCGAAAAATCCAGTGCCGGCGCGCCGCGGGAAAACTTCCTTGGCTGCCTGCATTGATAGAGGATGCGGGTTAATCCGCCGTAAAATGAAACCCGGAAAGGCGCGGCGAAAAGCCCATTGCGGGTAGGCCGGCGCGCCGGCGCCGGGCTTATTTGCCGGTTTTCCTGCCGGGGACTTTCTTGCCTTCGGCGCGGGCTTCCGACAGGCCGATGGCGATGGCCTGCTTGCGGCTGGTGACTTTCTTGCCCGAGCGGCCGCTTTTCAGCTTGCCCTGCTTCAGCTCCTCCATTGCCTTTTCGACTTTCTGGGATGCCGCCTTGGAATATTTGCGCGCCATGTTCGCCTCCGTTCAAAACCGCCCGGTTCAGAGCCGTCCCGCCAGGACCAGGATGATGAGGATGATCAGGACCAGCCCGATACCGCCGGACGGGCCATAGCCCCAGCCCATGCTGTAGGGCCAGAGGGGAAATGAGCCCAGCAGCGCCAGGACCAGGATGATGAGCAGGACGGTTCGCAGCATGGGGTGGTTCCTCTCTTTTCGCAAAAGGAACAACACGCCCGCCCGGTTTTGGTTCAATTTTGGGCAGGCCGCCACAGTGGGCATTGCCGCCGTCAGGACCCGTCCGCGGCAAACTCGTCGAATTGGGGGACGGCGCTGGAAAGCGCGCCGATATGGAAATGCGCCGAGACTTTCTGGAGTTCGGCGAGGATTTTCTGGTCCTCCTCGGGCTTGAGGGGCGTGGCATCCGGCGCCATCAGCCGCACCGCCTGGACATGGACCATGACCGGCGCCAGTTCATCGAGACCCGCGCGCAACAGCCCGTCCGTCACATCGCAGAGGCTGCGGCTGGCGATGTCGAGCGAGACATAGCCGAAGGTGCCCGCCAGGGTGACGATCTGGTCGCCATGGCGCAGGATATCGAGCATTTGCTCCGTGTCGAACCTGCCGCGTCCGCAGGCGGCCAGCGCGATGGCTTCGACGGCGCTTATCGCCGCCTCGATCACGCCATCGCTCTGCCCGCGCATGGTTTCCATCTGGGCCATGGCGCCTGCCACCGCATCGCTGCGGGAGACGCCGCCGGCGCGGGCGACCAGCTCGGAAAGCCTGGATTTGGGAAAGTGAATGATTTTCATGGGTGCTCTCAGGCTTCCTGCGCTACAGGCGTTACGGGTGTTTCGGTTTCGCGTTTGTACTGGCCGTCGGGGGGCGGGCTTTCCCGAAAGCGCCGGTCGGGACCCACATAGCGCGGCGTTTCCAGAAAGGGCCGCGGCGAGCGCGCCACCCACAGGATGCGGTCGAACAGGGTGTGCGGCGCGATGGGCTTTTTCAGGACGATGTTGGCGCCGCCGTCGCGCGCCGCGGCGATCATCCGCAACTGCGTGTAGCCCGACAGGACGATGATCGGCACGAAGCGCATGGGATTCTTCGACTGGCGGCGAATCGAGCTGATCAGTTCGGCGCTGGTCATGTCGGGCAATGCGGCTTCCATGAAGCAGACATCGGGCCGGCATCCTTCCAGGATGGTCTGCGCTTCCGCTCCGGTGCTGGCCTGCATTGGCGCATCCATGCCGAAACCGCGCAGCATCTGCGTGATCAGTCCGCGCGTGAAATTGTCCCGGTCGACCAGAAGGCTGGTAACATTTTTCAGGTTCAAGCGTGGCTGCGTCATGATTTTCTTTCGGTTCTTGTCGGCGCCGTGCTGATGCGACCGTGTACGGATTATCGTTAAAATTTCCTGAAAAGTTCCCGCAACACCGCGTTCCGTTTCCGGAACGCGGTGTTCAGTCTGTAATCGGACAGGTGTGAGCCCGCGCCGGTATTGCATTTTCCGCCGCAGAAATGTCACGGCGCGCACGCGCGCGGCGCTAGAAGCGCTTGCTGAGGAAAAAGCGCTTTTCGTCGTCGGGATAATTGTCGAGCTGGCCGAACAACCCATAGCCCTGTTTTTCGTAGAAGCCCCGCGCCTGGAAGCTGAAGGTGTCGAGATAGATGCCGGTGCAGCCGCGTTGCCGCGCGATGGTCTCGGCCCGGGCCAGCAGTGAGGCGCCCAGCCCATGGCCGCGCATCGCCTCCGGCACCACCAGCAATTCGACAAAGGTCCAGTTGAAGAATGAGCGCGCCCACAACCCGCCCAGGATTTCATCGGTCTGCGGGTCGCGGATGAACAGTGCAAAGCAGTAAAGCTCCCGCTCGCCGATCTTGCTGACATTGTAATCCAGCAGCGGCTTCAGGACGGCGGCGCGCAGGCTTTGGTCGGGGTTCTCTTCGAGGGTGATTTTCGGTTCGGGCATTTGCGGCTCCGCGCGGAGCCTATGGCGGCGCCTGTTTCCCTGCAATGTCGGGCCTGCCATGCGGAATGGGCGCGGGTTTCTGCTAGGCTCGGTGCGCCCGGCGCATCGCCCGGCGGGTTTGGCCAAGGGTCCCCATGAAGAATTTGTTCGTTGCGGCAAAACTCCTGCTGCTCGACATGGCCTCGACCCTGTTCTTCCTGTTTCTCTATCTGTGGACCGGGAATATTCCGCTTTCCGTCGCGCTCGGC
>CAIOFO010000097.1 GCA_903857685.1 uncultured Alphaproteobacteria bacterium | reverse complement strand
GTGGATGCGGCCCAGTTCGAGGATCTGCGCGAGGCGCTGGGCAAGCTGCATCTCAACGATGCCAGCTTCACCTATGAAACGGAATCATCCGCCGCCCTGGGCTTCGGTTTCCGCTGCGGCTTTCTGGGCCTCTTGCACCTGGAAATCGTGCGTGAACGGGTGGAGCGGGAATTCAATCTCGACCTCATCACCACCGCGCCTTCGGTGATCTATCACATCTACATGAATGACGGCTCGATGAAGGAGCTGCACAATCCCGCCGACATGCCGGATGTGACCTATATCGATCACATTGAGGAACCCTGGATCAAGGCCACCATCCTGGTGCCCGACGAATATCTCGGCAGCGTGCTGAAATTGTGCGAGGACCGGCGCGGACGGCAGATCGAGCTCACCTATGCCGGCAACCGCGCCATGGTGATCTATCTGCTGCCGCTGAACGAAGTGGTGTTCGATTTCTATGACCGGCTGAAAAGCGTGTCGCGCGGCTATGCCAGCTTCGATTATCACGTCGAGAAATACGAAGAAGGCGACCTGGTGAAAATGTCCATCCTGGTGAATGACGAGCCAGTGGATGCGCTTTCCATGATCGTCAACCGCCAGCGCGCCGAGGGCCGCGGCCGCGCCATGTGCGAAAAACTCAAAGACCTGATCCCGCGCCACATGTTCAAGATTCCGATCCAGGCGGCAATCGGCGGCAAGGTGATCGCGCGCGAGACCCTCTCTGCCCTGCGCAAGGACGTGACGGCCAAATGCTATGGCGGCGACATCAGCCGCAAGCGCAAGCTCCTCGACAAGCAGAAAGAGGGCAAGAAGAAGATGCGCCAGTTCGGCAAGGTGGACATTCCCCAGGAAGCCTTTATTGCCGCGCTCAAGATGGACGATAATTGATCGCGTCCGCGTAGCGGCAAATCGATCCAGTGGATCGATTTGAGCGATCAATGCCCGGAGCGTAAGCGTAGGGCGACCGCGCTGCCTCGCTGTTAACCAAACCGCCGGACGCCGCGAGACAGGATCAAACCCATCAATTAATCACGGCGCATGGCCAACGAGCCCGACAGCTGGATCAATACGCCTGCGTTCCGCTGGACGCCGGAAACACCGCTGCGCATGGAGCCGAAATTCACCGCCGTTGAAGCGGTCTTGGCCGGCGCGCCGGTAGCGGAGCCCGAGGCGGAAATTTCCCCGCCGCGCATCGAAGAGGCCGCCCCCGCGATGGAGGCCCCGCAGCCGCGTTTTGTGCCCGCGGCGGAGCGGGTGGAAACCGCCGGACAGGGATTGTTTCTGCCCCGGCTTGGCGTGGGACTGGCGCAGGGACTGCTGCTGCTGGCGCTGTTCGCTGCCCGCGACGTCCTTAATCCCTATTTTTTCCTAAGCGCCGTCATGGTGCTGATGTTCGCGCCGCTGCTCCTGCTGGCGGGGATGGGGCGGATGCGCTTCTGGCCCCTGCTCGCCTGGACCGGGCTTGCGACCGTGCTGCTGGCGGCGGCCGGGGCCTATCATCATTGGCGCACGCTTTCATCGGACGGCGGACATCCCGGCCTGGCGCTGTTGGCGCTGACCGGTCTGTTCCTGTTTGTCGGCCAGTCGCTGGTCCAGGGTGGCGCGATTGATTATCCGGCGCATCACCGCAGCGCCTGGCGGCTGGCGATCCGCATTGTGCTGTGCGCGCTGTTTGCGGGGCTGGCCTGGGCGGCGGCGGGCGCGGCTTTGGGCTTCCTGCGCCAGCATTATCCGGCGCTGGCATATGCGCCGCTGGTGCTGCCGCTGGTCGCGCTCAGTGTTGCGCTGGCCGCGCAACTGACCGGCGAAAAATTTCTCGGGGCGGTGCAGGAGGGGCTGATATTCGTTTTCACCATGGCGCTGCCTTTGTTGCTGCTGCTGGGCATCGCGGTGGCGGGACTGGGAGTGCTGGGCCGCTGGCAGCCATCGCTGGAAGTCTCTGCGGCGCTGGCGGTGCTGCTCATCATCTCCATCAACGCATCCTATCGCGACGGCACCGTGTGGCGGCCTTATTGGCAGCGGCGGCTGGAATTCGCCGCCAGCCTTGTGCTGGTGCCCCTGACGCTGCTGGCCGGATCGGCGCTGGCGGCGCGCATCGCGCAATATGGCTGGACCGATGAACGTATTTTCGCGGTGGCCGGTCTGTTGCTGATGGCTGGGTACGCCCTTTGCTATGCCGGTTCGGCGCTGATCAGCCTGGGCGGCGGCGGCTGGATGCAGCGGATCGAGGGCAGCAATCTGGCCATGGCGTTCGCCGGACTGGCGCTGATCGTGGCGCTGGCCTCCCCCATTGCCGATCCTGCGCGGCTGGCGGTGGAGTCGCAGAGCTTGCGGCTGGATCAGCACAGGATCGCGGCGGATGCCTTTGATTTCACCTGGCTGCGCGATGGCGGCCTGCGCTTTGGCCACAATGCCCTGACCGCCATGGCGGCAAGCAAGGCCGCGCCTGCCGTAACGCGCGGCGCCTTTGAGGCGTTGGCGGCAAAGCCGGCGGCCGCTCGCCCCACCCCGACCGAGATCGGCGCCAATATCCATGTTCATTCCGCCACCGGCTTGCCCGCAGGACTACTGGCGCGCGACTGGTCCGGCGTGGCGGGCGCGCCGCCCTGCCTGACCAACGCCGCCCTTGGCTGCGACGCCTTCTTCAGCGATCTCGACGGCGATGGGCATAGTGAGATCATCCTGGCCTACGGTACCGATGCGCGCTGGTGGGCCGCCGTGATGAAACAGGGCCTGGACAAGGACGGCAAAATGGGCGGCGGCTGGTATGTGGCTGGAACCCTGGCCGCGCCGCCCTGCCCCGGCGGGCTGGACGCGCTGCGCGCCGGGCATTTCGCGGCTGTACGCCCCTCGGACAACTGGCGCGATCTGGTGGTGGACGGCATCCGCCTCAGCGTCCAGCCGTCGAGTCCGGACCTGGCCAACCTTCCCACCGCATGCCCCCTCCTCTGATTTGACACTTCGACAAGCGCGGCCCGAGCGGTTATAGACCCGGCGTCTTTGACCAAAGCCCTGTTTGACGAAGATTGGCCATGCGCGCGGCACTTATCGACTATGGCTCCGGCAACCTCGCCTCGGCGGCGAAGGCCCTGTCGCGCGCCGCCACCGCCACCGGTCACGAAATCGTCACCACCGCCGATCCTGAAATCGTGCTGGATGCCGAACGCATTGTGCTTCCCGGCGTTGGCGCTTTCGCCGATTGCATGAGGGGGCTATCCGCCGTGCCCGGCATGGTCGAGGTCCTGCGCGAGAGAGTGCTGAAGGATGGGGCGCCGTTTCTGGGCATCTGTGTCGGCATGCAATTGCTGGCCACGGTCGGCCGGGAATTTGGCGACCATGCCGGTCTGGGCTGGATCGCCGGCGAAGTGGTGAAGATCACGCCCGACAACCCCGATCTGAAAATTCCCCATATGGGCTGGAACGAACTGAAGCTGCTGCGGCCGCATGCGCTGCTGAACGGCATTGCCAGCGGCGCGCATGCCTATTTCGTGCATTCCTATCAGTTCAGGCCCATTTTGCCGGACGATCTGCTGGCCACCACCGATTATGGCGGGCCGCTGACCGCCATGGTCGGCAATGAAAATATCGCGGGCACGCAGTTTCATCCCGAGAAGAGCCAGGCCACCGGCTTGAGGCTGCTTGAGAATTTCCTGCGCTGGAAGCCATGATCATTTTCCCCGCCATAGATTTGAAGGATGGCCAATGCGTACGCTTGAAGAAGGGCGTGATGGACGATGCCACCGTGTTTAATGCCGATCCCGGCGCACAGGCGAAAATCTTTCAGGCGCAGAATTTCGAATGGCTGCACTGCGTGGACCTCAATGGCGCCTTCGCCGGCAAGAGCGCCAATGCGGAGGCGATCAGAACCATTCGTGCCGCCATCACCTTGCCCATCCAGCTGGGCGGCGGCATTCGCGACCTGGCGGCGGTTGAGAGCTGGCTGGACGCCGGCATCACCCGGGTCATCCTGGGCACTGCCGCCCTGACCAATCCGGATTTCGTGAAAGAGGCAGCCAGAAAATTTCCCGGCCGGATCGTGGTGGGGGCCGACGCCAAGGGCGGCAAGGTCGCCACCCAGGGCTGGGCTGAAGTGTCGGAGCTGACCCCGGCCGAACTGGGCAAGCGCTTCGAGGATGCCGGGGTGGCGGCGGTCCTGTTTACCGATATTGACGGCGACGGGTTGCTTGCGGGGGTCAATGTTGCGGCGACCGCTGCCCTTGCCCGTGCCTTGTCCATTCCGGTGATTGCCTCGGGCGGAGTTGGCTCCATCGCCGATATCGAAAAGCTCAAGGCGGCCGGGGAGCCCAATATCGCGGGCGTGGTGGTGGGACGGGCGCTCTATGATGGCCGGATCGATCCAGCGGCGGCGCTTGCTTTGGCCAAATCTTAGGTGTGCCTAGGATTTGCCCAGACGGCGGGTGACTTCGTCCAGTTGCTCCAGGGTCTTGTAGAAGACGCGAAGCTCGCCACCCTTGTCTTTACCGGCTTTATCCACTTTGTGTACAATCTGAACTTTCAGTCCCAACTGATTGGAAATGCTCGATTCCAATTGCTTAATATTGGGGTCCTTGGGCGGCGGGATTGTATGCTTTTTCTTGCCTGCCGAACGCTGTTCGGCCTGACGGACATTCATCCCGCCAGCCAGAATTTCGCGGGCCGCGGCTTCCGGATCGGCTGCCCCTAACAGTGTACGGGCGTGGCCAGCCGTAAGTTTTCCGTCTCGCAGCAGAGCTTGAACGCTGTCTGGCAGGCGCAGCAGGCGAATGCTGTTTGCGATATGGGAGCGGCTTTTGCCGACCTCCTGTGCCACCTGTTCCTGGGTCCGCTTGAAGCGGTCCAATAGCTCCTGATAGGCGGCCGCCTCCTCCAGCACGTTCAGGTCGGTGCGCTGGACATTTTCGATGATCGCCAGCTCCAGCGCCTCGCCGTCGGCCATCTCCCGCACCACCACCGGCACGTCATGCAGCTTGGCCATCTGCGCAGCCCGCCAGCGCCGTTCGCCGGCCACGATCTCATAGGATTCGCCGCCCAGCGGCCGCACCAGGATCGGGGTGAGAATGCCCTTCTCCTTCACCGACTGGGCCAGGTCTTCCAGCGCCTCTTCCCCGAAATATTTGCGCGGCTGGAATTTGCCGGGCCGCAGGAACGCCACTGGCAAAGTCCGCGTGCCCTTGGGCATCTCGCCGCGCGTCGGGGCGGCTTCATCGCCGATCAGGGCGGACAAGCCGCGCCCCAGGCCGCGGCGCGGTTCTTCCTTGGGCGTCATGCCGCGACCCGGATCTTTTCGCGCTGGATGAGTTCGCCCGCCAGCTTGATATAGGCCTGGCTGCCCGGACAGCGCAGGTCATAGACCAGCGCCGGCACGCCATGCGATGGCGCCTCGGAGATTCGCACATTGCGCGGAATCACCGTGGAATAAACGATTTCGCCCATGTTCTGCCGCACATCGGCGGCGACCTGGTCGGACAATTTGTTGCGCTTGTCGAACATGGTCAGAACGATGCCCTGGATCGCCAGCGACGGATTGAGATTGGCGCGCACCAGGTCAATGGTCTTGAGCAGCTGGCTGAGGCCTTCCAGCGCGAAGAATTCACATTGCAGCGGCACCATCACCGCATCGGCGGCGCACATGGCGTTGATGGTGAGCAAGGTGAGCGAGGGCGGACAATCAATCAGGATATAGGAGAAGGCATTTTGTCCGTGTACGGAGTATTCCTCCAGCGCGTCCTTCAGGATGAAATTGCGCCGCGGCCGATCGATCAGTTCCAGCTCGGCGCCGGACAGATCCACCGTCGCCGGCACCAGCGACAATTTGGGAATGCGGGTGGCCACGATGGCGTCCGCCAGCTTGGCCTCGCCCATCAGCACATCATAGGTGGTGAGATTGCGGGCCGCGCGCGGCACCCCCAGTCCGGTCGAAGCGTTGCCCTGCGGGTCGATGTCGATCACCAGGGTCGACTCGCCGACCGCTGCCAGGGCGGTGCCCAGATTGATGGCGGTGGTGGTCTTACCGACGCCGCCTTTTTGATTGGCGACGACCAGGATGCGGGGCTTTTTCGGGCCAGGGGTCGGAGTCGGGCTCATTTGGGACCAGTTCCGTAAGCTCCAGCACAGCACCGGAGGGATCGGTCAGGCTCGGTATCTGCCTGACTTTCATACTCCAAGATTTATGGGCCTCCGTCAATTCTGGCCCCACATTCTGGCCCTTCAGCAACAGGCAAACGCTGTTCGGACCTGTGAATCGCTTGACGTATTTTAGAAGGGCGGGGAGGGGCGCGACGGCCCGGGCCGTCACGACATCAAAGGTCATGGCGGGGGCGTCTTCCATCCGCAGATTACGGATCACCACCGGCAACTGCATTCGCTCCGCCACCGCGGTCAGGAAAGCGCATTTCTTGCCGGTGGCTTCGTACAGGCTGACCGAAACCCGGCCGCGCAGCATTTCCGCCAGAACCAGACCCGGGAACCCGGCTCCGGATCCCAGATCGGCCAAGGTGTGGGCGCTTTGGGGAACGAGGGGGGCCAGTTGGGCCGAATCCCAGAAATGCCGCCGCCAAACATCTTCCAGGGAGCGGGCTGAAACGAGGTTATGACGGGCATTCCAGTCAGCCAGAATGTCGGCATAGGCCTTCAGCCGGGACAATGTTTCAGGTGAAACACCGGTTTTTTCGGCGAATTCTTCCGGTCCGAATAATGAATTAGGCAATTCTAGCCTTCTTGGCGCCCTTCACCTGCGCCAGCACCAAGGTAAGGGCCGCTGCCGTCACACCCTCGATCCGCGCCGCCTGGCCCAAAGTGGCGGGCCGGATGCGCTCCAACTTCTGGCGGACCTCATTGGACAGCCCAGCCACTGCGCCATAATCCAGGCTGGCAGGGAGGGCGCGGGCCTCGTCCCGGCGAAAGGCCAGTACATCCGCCTCCTGGCGACCCAGATAGCCGGCATATTGGGCGTCAATTTCGACCTGCTCGACGATATCGGGGCTCATCCCGGCCAGATCGGGCCAAATATGCGTGAGAGTGGCAAAATCCACGTCGGGCAGGGCCAACAGATCCAGAGCTGTCCGGCGGACGCCGTCCTGGCGAATGGTCAGGCCATGCTTGGCGGCCTGGTTCGGGGTGAGGCTGCGGTTTGTCATTGTTTCACGTGAAACAGAAAGCCGTTCCATCTTGCCTACGAAGGCATTTATGCGCTCGGAACCGACGATTCCGGCCTTTTCGCCCAGAGGCGTCAGCCGCTGATCGGCATTGTCGGAGCGCAGGGAAAGCCGATATTCCGCGCGGGAGGTGAACATACGGTAGGGCTCGCTGACCCCCTTGGTCACCAGATCATCGATCATTACCCCGATATAGGCAGTGGCCCGGTCGAGAATGACCGGCTCCTGGCCGCCGGCGGCGCGGGCAGCATTCCATCCGGCCATCAGGCCCTGCGCGGCGGCCTCTTCGTAACCGGTTGTGCCGTTGATCTGGCCCGCCAGATAAAGGCCAGGGACTTTCTTGACCGAAAGCGATGGGGTGAGCTCACGCGGGTCGACATAATCATATTCGATGGCATAGCCGGGACGGCGCACCACGGACTTTTCCAGGCCAGGAATAGTGGCGATCAATGCCAGCTGGACATCCTGGGGCAGGGAGGTGGAAATGCCGTTGGGGTAGATGGTATCATCGTTAAGCCCTTCAGGCTCAAGGAAAATCTGGTGGCTCTGGCGATCGGCAAAACGCGTCACCTTGTCTTCGATGGAAGGGCAATAACGCGGCCCGGTGCTGCCGATCTGGCCGGTGTACATCGGGGCGCGGTGGAGATTGGCGCGGATGACGGCGTGGGTCGCCAGGGTGGTGCGGGTGATGCCGCAGGAAATTTGCGCGGTGGTGATCTTGCGGGTGAGGAAGGAAAAAGGCGAGGGCGGTTTGTCGCCCGCCTGCATTTCCAGCGCCGCCCAATCGATAGTGCGGCCATCCAGGCGCGGCGGCGTGCCGGTCTTGAGGCGGCCCATGACCAGTCCAAAACCGTAAAGCGTATTGGAAAGACCGATGGAGGGTGGATCGGCCTGGTCCTTGTCCGCCGTGTGCGCCGCCATGCGGCCGGCGGGAAATTGCACTTCGCCGATGTGAACCAGGCCGCGCAAAAAAGTGCCGGTGGTAAGCACGACGGACTTGCAGGAAATTTCCTCTCCCGTGGCCAGAAGAACACCGGTGACGATTTGACCCTTTAAAATCAGGTCTTCCGCGCTCGCCTGGCGGATTTCCAGATTGGCAATTTCGCCAAGCTGCGTCTGCATGGCGGCGCGATACAGCGCGCGATCGGCCTGGGCGCGCGGCCCGCGCACCGCCG
>CAIOFO010000096.1 GCA_903857685.1 uncultured Alphaproteobacteria bacterium | reverse complement strand
CCAACACCGCCGGCTGCTTCACCTCGGACGACGCCTTGCGCACCCTGCGCCTGGCGCGTGAAGCCGGCGGCTGGGCTTTGGTCAAGCTGGAAGTTCTGGGCGACCAGAAAACGCTTTATCCCAACATGCCCGAGACTTTGAAAAGCGCCGAGGTGCTGATCAAGGAGGGCTTCCAGGTGATGGTCTATTGCAGCGACGATCCCATCCAGGCCAAGCGCCTTGAAGAGATTGGTTGCTGCGCCATCATGCCCCTGGGCGCGCCCATCGGTTCGGGCCTGGGCGTGCAGAACCCCGTCGGCATCCGGCTAATTGTGGAACAGAGCAAGGTGCCGGTGATCGTGGATGCCGGCGTCGGCACGGCGTCCGATGCCGCCATCGCCATGGAGCTGGGCTGCGACGGCGTCTTGATGAACACGGCGATTGCCGAAGCCAGAGATCCGGTCCGAATGGCCGAGGCGATGAAACACGCCGTCAAAGCGGGACGGCTGTCGTACCTCGCCGGGCGCATGCCGAAGAAACGCTATGCCGATCCCTCAAGCCCGCTGGCGGGATTGATCTAACTTTCCTTCGCTAAGCCCGCCAGGATCGCATCGTCAACCGCGCCGGGATGCATCACGCCATTGACGATAAACGTCGGCGTGCCGTCTATGCCGGCCTTTGTCGCCAAATCATGGCTGGCGTCGATCGCCGCGGCGATCTCGGGCTTTTGCATGTCGGCCTGCAGCTTGACGAGGTTGAGCCCCGCCTTGCTTGCATCTTGCATCAAGACCTGGGCATTGACCGGCACCGTCTCGCCCATCAGGGCGAAATGCAGCGCCAAATATTTGTCGGGCTGGTTGCGGGCCGCCAGCGCCACCTTGGCGGCGACAATGGAATCCGGTCCCTTGATGGGAAATTCGATGAAGGCGAAACGGGTGTCGTTCTTGTGCGCTTCATAGAATTTTTCCACCGCCGGCAGCGAGGCGCGGCAATAGGGGCAGTTGTAGTCGTAGAATTCCACCACGCTCTTGGTGGCGTTGGCCGGGCCGGTGATGAAGGCGATCTTGGGATCGAAGAAGGTGTTCAGCCCCAGCTTCTTCATCGTGGCGGCGGCCGCCTTGTCCTGGTCGGCCTGCGCCAGCGCCTGGGCCTTGTCGCTCATCTCGCTGAGAATGGTGGGATGGGCCATCAGGTAATCATGGATGGCATTGCCCGATACCGCGCCCGCCGGCACCGGCAAGAGGCCGTTGGCGGCGGCGGCGAATATCAGCACCACGGCGAGCAGGGCGCCGCCCAGGGCCCCGGCCAAAACTGTCGTCAGATCACGCATCGTTCTTGTCCATCCTATTGCCGCTGCTGCTTGGCCTGCGGCCCCGCCACGCCCAGAATATCATTGGCCCGTTCCCAGTCCGCCGTGCCCTGTGCCAGGTCGCGGCGGGCGCGCTGGGCGAACATGGCCGCCTGCTGCATCGCCCCGGCAGCATAATAGGATTCGGCGGTCGAAAGATTGGCCATCGGCACATTCTTGAGGTTGCTGTAGGCCTGGGCGGTCTCATACCACGTAAAGACATCGTCGTCTTCCGCCAGCGAGGCGGCCTTCAGATTGGTCAGCGCCGCCTGCGACAGGGCCGGATTGTCGGTGGCCAGCTGGGCCACCGCCAGCGCCAGGCGCAGTTGCGGCGCCTGGGGCCGCAGGTTCACCGCCTTCTGGTAGGCCGGGATGGCGTCATTGGGCTTGGCCATGGAAAGATAGATCTGGCCCAGCACTTCCTGGAAATAGGGATTATTGGGTTCCTCGGCGATCAGGCTGTTGGTCTCGGCCAGCGCCTTGGTGAGCTGCGGCTGGCGCAGATAGAGCATCGCCCGGGCATAGCGCGCCGCCTCGGAGGTATTGCTGACCGGATAATGCGCCAGCCCGATATTCACCGGCAGGGTGAAGCCGGCCAGCTTGGCCTGCACCATCTCGAAGGTATGGGTGACGGCGGGCGTATCCTTGACGTCCTTGTAGGGCGAGGCGTCCACGCCCGACTGCAGATCGGCGACGCGCTCCTGGCCCACCGGATGATCCACCGCGAAGGGATCGATCTTGTAGGCGCCCTGCGCCTCTTCCTGCGCGAAACGCACCATGGTGTCATAGATGCCGATGGGCGACTGGTGCGTCGCCATCAAAAGCTGCAGCGCGATCTGGTCGGCGGTGGATTCCTGGATGCGGCTGAACTGGTTGAACTGGGCCTGCGCCACCGCCTGGCCCAGCCCCATCACCGCCATGCCGGCCTGGCCGGCGCCCGCGATCATCGCGGCAAGACCCACCACCATCGAGAGCAGCATGGGGATGGCGGCTTTTTCCATGCCGACTTCGCCGCGGATCAGATGCCCCGCCTTGATGTGCCCGGTCTCATGCGCCATCACGCCGATCATCTCGTTGGGCGTTTTCACCGACAGAAGAATGCCGGAGAAAATGAAGATGTTCTCGCCGCCTTCGCCGAACGAGGCAAAGGCGTTCACGTCCGGATCGCCCACCAGCCACACCTTGGTGGCGTCGGGATTGAGCCCCGCCGCCTTGGCCAGCGGCGCCTCATAGCTGCGCAGCATTTCCTCGGTTTCGGTGTCGCGCAGGATGTTGATGTCCTGCGCCAGGGCGGGCAGGCCGCTGCCGAAAAGGGTCAGGGCAATGCCGGCGGCAAAACCCCAGGGGCGATGGCCGCCTGTAAAACGAAAAGGCCGGAGCAGGGGCCGGCAGCGCCGCAGCGCCGGATCCAGGTTGCAAAAGGGCAAGGCTTCTCCTTGGTTTTTCGTCCGCGTCCCCGCCATCGCCAAGGGTAAGGGGCTGCCCATTCAAATGCAATCAAACCAGCCAGGGCGGGCGCGGCAAAAGCCACCAAACGCCGTCCCCCTAAAGGCTATGCTAAGGCGTCCGGCTCGGGCATAACCGGCCCCGGATTGTCTGCCCCAAAATCACGCAAGGATTACCCCGCCGTCATGCGTCATTTCCGTATCTTGAGCCTGCTGGCCGTTCCCCTGCTGCTGGCGGGATGTGAAACGGTGGGCAGCCTGGTGCCGTCCATGCCCGACCTTGGCCTTGGCGGCAGCAGCAGCACCCCGGCGCTGCAGGCGGCCAAGACCACCGGCCTGGCCGTCAGCGACGAGCCTTTCGCGGCCCAGGCCGGCGCCACCATCCTTTCCCAGGGCGGCAGCGCCGCCGATGCGGTCAGCGCCATGTTCTTCACTCTCACCGCGACCTATCCGGTGGCGGCGGGACTGGGCGGCGGCGGCATCTGCATCGTGCGCGACAATCAGGGCGTCGCCCGCGAATTCGATTTCCTGCCCCATGCCGCCAATGGCGGCGGCGCCCAGGCGGTGCCCGGCGCGGTGGCCGGTTTCTACGACCTGCAAAAAGCCTATGGCGCGCTGCCCTGGCAGCGCGATGTCGCGGCGGGCGAAGCCTTCGCCGCCACCGGCTTTCCCATCAGCCATGTGCTGGCGCTGCGCCTGGCGGCGGCGCAGAACATCGTGCGGCTCGACCCGGCGCTGTCGGCGGAATTTCTCGGCTCCTCCGGCCAGATCAAGACCGAAGGCACTGTCGTCGCCAATCCCGCCTTGTCGGTGACGCTGGGCGTGATCCGCCAGAACGGCGCGCAGGGATTTTATTCCGGCGCGGTGGCGGACAGCCTGGTGGCCGCTTCGGCGGCGCAGGGCGGCACGCTCTCAGCGGCGGAATTGTCGGGCTATCGCAGCACGCAGAACGGCGCGCGGATTCTCAATCTTGGATCGGTCAGCGCCGTGGTGCCCGGACCATCCACCGGCGCCGGCGCCTTCAGCGACCGCGTGCTGACGGGCGTTCGCGGCAGCGATCTTGCCGCCGCCACGGTGACGGCGGTGCGCGGCGCCCTGGCCGGCTTCAACATTCAATCGGTGCCGCCCGACCTCGGCGCCACCGGCTTTGCCGCGCTCGATGCCGGCGGCCAGGCGGCAGCCTGCGCCGTGACCCTCAACGGTCCGTTCGGTTCCGGCCACAGCGCCGGCCAGACCGGCGTGATACTGGCGGCGGCGCCGACATCGCCGGCGGGAATTTCCAGCGCCTTCCTCACCCCCGTCATCGCTGCCGATAATGGCGGGCAGGTGGCGCTGGCCGGCGCGGGCGCGGGCGGTCCCAACGGCACGGGCGCCATCATGTATGCGCTGATGCGGCTTGCGTCGGGACAGAGCCTGATCCGGCCGGGCGATCTTCGCTCCACCGGGCTTGCACCCATGGCCACCGTCAACGCCATCGCATGCAGCGAACTGTGCGTGGCGCTGCCCGATCCGGGCGGCAACGGGCTGGGCGCGACGGTGGGCGATCCGCCGCGATAGGCGATAAATTATTGCGTCGTGGTCGTGGTCGGGGCGAACACCACCGAATTGCCGGAGCCGGCGCCGATCGGAGTGGTGACGCTGGTGCCGCCCTTGATCAGCAGCGCGAAACCCACCACGGCGGCGGTGCCGCCCGCGATCACGGCCAGGGTCCCGACACTCCAGATTTGCGCCTGGGCCATCCCGGCGGGCTTGCCGGGAGGCAGGGGCTGCGCGGCATAGGCCGGCGGCAGGACCAGCGCCATCGCCAACACTGTCATCGCGGCAAGACGCGGAAAATTCACAGCTCTACTCGCCACTGAACGTCCTCTGCCACCAGCCTTTTTTGACCGGCTTGTCGGTGTCTTCCTTGGGCGTGGTGTCGGGAATGTCGTCGCTCAGCGACCAGACCGGCGCGGACGGCGCGCCGGGAGAATGGCGCCCGCCGCCCGGCGAATTTCCGGGCGTCGTGTCGATCTCGTCGGGCGCGCTGCCGAAACGGTCGGCTTCGCTGGCAAGGATGGGCTGGGGCGATGCGTTGCCGTTCTGGCTATTCGCCGCCGGGTCATTGGGACCGTTCTGGCGGTCGCGGCCGCCACGGCGTCCGCGGCGGCGGCGGCGGCGGCGCTGCTGTTCACCTTCGGCGCCACCGGCAGGGGCCGCGCCTTCGGCGCGCGGGGATTCCATGGGCTGATCGTTATGCGTGATGCCGGCATCGCCTTCGGCGCTCGGGGCCTCGGCGGCGATCTCGGCGCGCGGCGTGAAGTCACCGGT
>CAIOFO010000095.1 GCA_903857685.1 uncultured Alphaproteobacteria bacterium | reverse complement strand
GTTCATCGGTGCGCTCCACAGCGGCGACTTCGCGGGCCATGCGGGCCAGGGCCTTTTCATAAAGCTGGCGCTCGGAATAGGACTGTTCCGGCTGGCCGCCGGCGCGGTGCAGGTCGCGCACCACTTCGGCGATCGAGACCAGGTCGCCGGAATCGATCTTGGCTTCGTATTCCTGGGCCCGGCGCGACCACATGGTGCGCTTGATGCGGGCGCGGCCCTTCAGCGTGTTCAGCGCATTGCCGACCACTTCGGGCGATGACAATTTGCGCATGCCCACGGCCTTGGCCTTGGCAGTGGGGACCCGCAGGGTCATCTTGTCTTTCTCGAAATCGATAATGAAAAGCTCGAGCTTCAGGCCCGCGACTTCCTTTTCCTCGATTCCGGAAACCTTGCCGACGCCATGGGTGGGGTACACGACATGGTCGTTGGTCTTGAATTCATGCTTCCTGTTGGAATTGGCAGGGACCTTCTTGGCCGGAGCAGCGGCCAGGGGCTTTGGAGCGGTTTTTGCGGTGGTCATTTGGTTTCCAATTGGCGTTTTCCGCCCGGGGAAGGCAGAGGAACGCAGTGTTTCACGACAATATGGCCGCACGATGCCGGAGGGGACGCCGGACATACGCGAGGGTGACGGATTGATCAGATAAAGAACCCTACCACAACGCTTGGGAAAAGGGAAGCGAAAACGTGCCAAGACGTTGAAATTACGGCGTTAATTTAAGTTACGCAGTTTTATTGCGCTGTTTCAACCGGTTGGAGTTCGAGGGTCGCGCCGTTGGCGCCCCGAGAACGGGCGCGCCACTTAGCGGGGGCGTACCCCGGAAAGCAGCCCGTTCGGCTTCTAGGGCCAGGTCAGGAACCCGAGCCCGGTTTGGGGTCGAAAAATTTCTCGAACTTGTCCGGCTTGCCTTCCCAATCCTTGGCGTCAAGCGGGGCATCGCCCTTCTGGGCGATATTGGGCCAGAGTTTGGCGTATTCGGCGTTCACCGAGAGCCATTTTTCCATGCCGGATTCGGTGTCGGGCTTGATCGCCTCGGGGGGGCATTCCGGCTCGCAAACACCGCAGTCAATGCATTCATCCGGGTGGATGACCAGCATGTTTTCGCCTTCATAGAAGCAGTCCACCGGGCAGACCTCGACGCAATCCATGAACTTGCACTTGATGCAGGCTTCGGTGACGACATAGGTCATAGGCAGGCTCCACTTCGCGGGTAGGTCCATAAAACCCGAAGGCCGCCAAGGCAAGCCTTCAGTATGCGACGATTTCGTAGAGCGCCTGTGCCTCCTGCGCGGGGGCCCGCCGCTCCGCCAGGGCCAGAATCCGCAGGGTCAGGAGTTCCTTGCCCTTGCCCAGGGTCAGGATATCGCCGGGGAGGACCGTCTGGGCCGGTTTTTCCACCCGTGCCCCGTTCCGCCAGACCTTGCCGGCGGCGGCTGCAGCCTGGGCCAGGGCGCGTGTCCGGTAGAAGCGCGCATGGAACAGCCATTTGTCGATACGGGCGCCCGTCATTCCATCAGGTCATTTCACCAGGGTTGCCAACCGTGCGAAGGGCGAGTCTTTCGGCGGCGGCGGCACGACGAAAGGCTGACGGCGCTTTTCCCGGGCCCTGCGCCAGACCGGGGGCGCATCCGCCACCGCGACCATGCGCCAGCCCAGTGCCGCCAGTACCGCCTTGCCTTCGTCATTGCCGGCGCCGAGCAGCGAGACAAGCTTGGGCAGCGAGTCGGGCGCGCTGAGGCCGCTGGCGGCGGCCTTGTCGAGTTCGTCTTCCAGCCGCTCCAGCATGTCGAGGCGGATGGCGCGGCCGGCGAAGACGCGAAATCCTGCGGCCTGCAGAAACGCCTCCGGTTCGGCGCCGGCGGGAAACGAGGTGAGGCCGGGCGCCGGAGGGCCCGCCAGATTTTCCTGTTTGGTCCAGATGCCCCAGAGCAGCGCCAGCAGGGACGCCGCGTCGGGGCGCAGCAGGCGCGGCAGATAGACGGTGCGCCGCCCCAGCCAGACGCCGAAGGGCCTCAGGGCGCGCAGCAGGGGACCGAGTTTTTCCGGCAGGTTCAGATTGGCGCGATCGAGGGCGCCGAAATTCTCCGCCAGCTGATGCGCCAGGCCGCGCGCGTAGGAGGGCAGGGCGGTGTCGCTGCCGGCCTTGGTCTCGGCGGCGCGGGCCAGCGCCAGCAGCGGCTCGATGCGCGCCTCTATCCGCGCCGTCAGCCATTGCTCCAGCCGCGCCTGCACGCCGGCGCGCGGCGCTCCCTTGAGCAGTTCGTCGGCGACCAGCGCGATGGCGGGAGACAGCGGCGTGGCGCCGGGCGTAAGCCTGGCGATGATGGCGCCGTCCCACCACAGCTTGCCATGCTCGCTGAGCGTGATCGCCTTGTCGGGCGCCGATGCCAGGGCGGCGGCGCGCGCGAGGAATTCGCCTTCGAGGCCCCGCATGGCGGCGGCGCGCAGCGTACGGCCGTGGATCGCGCCATCGTCACTCTGCGCGCGCGGATCGGGGGCGAAATGAAAACCGTCCAGCCGTCCGATGACTTCGCCACCGATGGCGACGCCGCCGGATTCATCCAGCGTCAGGCTGGTGATGTCGTCTTCGCGCAGATGCTTCATCAGCACCGAGGTGCGCCGGTCAATGAAACGCTGGGTCAATTGCTCATGCAGCGCGTCCGAGAGACGGTCTTCCACGGCCCGCGCCTCGCCCTGCCAATGGGCGCCGTCCGCCATCCAGCCGGCGCGGTGCGCGGCATAGCTGTAGGTGCGGATCTGCGCCAGCCGTCCCGACAGGGTTGCAACATCGCCTTCGGTGACATCCAGCCGGGCGATCTGGCGCGCCATCCAGTCATCCGGGATGTGGCCCGCATCGCCCATCAGGAACACGAAGATGGTGCGCACCATGCGGGCATGTTCGTCTTCCGACAGCTTGCGGAAATCCGGCAGCTGGCAGACATCCCACAGCCGGCGCACCGCATCGCGGCCGCCGGCCATCGCCGTCACATCCGCATCGTTCGACAGATGGCGCAGCGCCAGCACATCGCTGGCGGGACGGGCGCGCACCAAGCCGCGTTCCGGCGGCGGCGCGTCCAGCGATTCCAGCAAGTGGGGGACGGAATGGAAATTCAGCGCGGCGCTGCGCCATTGCAGCACCTTGACCGGATCATAGCGGTGGCTTTCGACCCGGTTCACCAGTTCCTCGTCAAACGCCTCGCAATCGCCGGTGACGCCGAAAGTGCCGTCATTCATGTATCGCCCGGCGCGGCCGGCGATCTGTCCGGTTTCCGCCGGCGTAAGCGGGCGGATGCCGCGGCCGTCGAATTTCTCATGCGCGGCGAAGGCGACATGATCCACATCCATGTTGAGCCCCATGCCGATGGCGTCGGTGGCGACCAGGAAATCCACATCGCCGGACTGGTACAGCGCCACCTGGGCATTGCGGGTGCGCGGGCTGAGGGCGCCCAGCACCACCGCGGCGCCGCCGCGCTGGCGGCGCACGATTTCGGCAATGCCATAGACATCCTCGGCGGAGAATCCCACCACCGCCGAACGGCGCGGCAGGCGGGTGAGTTTCCTGGCGCCGGTATAAGCGAGGTCGGAAAAGCGCGGCCTGGTCACGAACCAGACGCGGGGAATGAATTTCTGGATCACGCCCCGCATCGTGTCGCTGCCCAGCAACAGGGTTTCCTCTTCGCCCCTGGCATGCAGCAGGCGGTCGGTGAAGACATGGCCACGTTCGGGATCGGCGCAGAGCTGGATCTCGTCCACCACCAGGCAGGCGACGGGGATGTCGAGCGGCATTGCCTCCACGGTGCAGACATAGAATCGCGCGTGCCGCGGAACGATTTTCTCTTCGCCGGTGATCAGGGCGACTTCAGGGGCGCCGCGCAGGCGCACGACCCGGTCATAAACCTCTCGCGCCAGCAGGCGCAGCGGCAGGCCGATCATGCCGCTCCTGTGCGCCAGCATGCGCTCGATGGCGAAATGGGTCTTGCCCGTGTTGGTGGGCCCCAGGATCGCCGTCACCTTGGCGGGAGAATGTCTTTGCGTCATGGCGTCAGGATAGGAGAGGGCGCCCCCAGCAATAAAGCCTTCGCGTCCAAAGGCTTGTCCATGGCTTCTGTGGATGCCCGGTAAAGAAACAGAACATTATGCGAACAAATGGTGCCCGAATCACCAACAGCATTGATATCTGCCTTTGTTCTCATACATTTAGCTGCCTGTCAAGGTGCGTTAACCACCACATGTTGTGGATAGGACCAAGCGTGGAGTCCAGAAGGCCGGCGGGGACTCGATATTCCGTACCCGGATGTTAACGGCCGGGTTTGGACGGTGATTTGACCCCGGCCCCCGGTTCGGCGCTATGACGGGACATGAGCGATCCCCTGAAAGAGTGGGCCGAGGCGGCGGCGCGGGAATTGAAGTCCCGCTCTCTGGAAAGCCTGACCTGGGCGACGCCCGAGGGCATCGCGGTCAAGCCCCTCTATACCGAGGCCGACCTGGAAGGGCTGGCGCTGGACCAGGTGCCGGGCCTGCCGCCCTTCAGCCGCGGCGTGCGCGCCACAATGTATGCGGGGCGGCCCTGGACGATCCGGCAATATTCCGGATTTTCCACCGCCGAGGATTCCAATCTCTTTTTTCGCCAGAATTTGAAGGCCGGGCAGATGGGCCTGTCGGTGGCGTTCGACCTGGCCACCCATCGCGGTTACGACAGCGATCATCCGCGCGTGGAAGGCGATGTCGGCATGGCCGGCGTGGCGATCGATTCCGTCGAGGACATGAAAATCCTGTTTGACGGCATTCCGCTGGACCGCATGAGCGTCTCCATGACGATGAACGGCGCGGTGCTGCCGGTGCTGGCGGCGTTCATCGTGGCGGGAGAAGAGCAGGGCGTCAGCATGGACAGGCTGTCGGGCACCATCCAGAACGACATCCTCAAGGAATTCATGGTGCGCAACACCTATGTCTATCCGCCGGCGCCTTCCATGCGCATTGTCGCCGACATTATCGCCTATACCGCAGTCAACATGCCGAAATTCAATTCGGTTTCCATCAGCGGCTATCACATGCACGAAGCCGGCGCGACGGCGGTGCAGGAACTGGCTTTCGCCCTGGCCGACGGCATGGCCTATGTCCGCGCCGCGCAGGCGCGCGGGCTGGAGGTGGATGATTTTGCCCCGCGCCTGAGTTTCTTTTTCGGCATCGGCATGAATTTCTTCATGGAGATCGCCAAGCTGCGCGCCGCACGCGCGTTGTGGGCGGGCATCATGGCGCAGTTCGGGGCGAAGAATCCCCAAAGCCTCATGCTGCGCACCCATTGCCAGACTTCCGGCGTGTCGCTGACGCAGCAGGACCCCGCCAACAATATCGTGCGCACCACGCTGGAAGCGCTGGCGGCGGTGCTGGGCGGCACCCAGTCGTTGCACACCAATGCCTTTGACGAGGCGATGGCGCTGCCGACGGAAGACTCGGCGCGGGTGGCGCGCAACACCCAGCTGATCCTGCAACATGAGAGCCAGATTGCCCGCGTCGCCGATCCCCTTGGCGGTTCCTATTATGTCGAGGCCCTGACCCACAGCCTCGGCGCCGTCGCCCGCACATTGATCGCGCGGATCGAAGGCATGGGCGGCATGGCCAAGGCGGTGGAAGCCGGGCTGCCCAAGCTGGAGATCGAGGCGGCGGCGGCGCGGCGCCAGGCCCACATGGACCGGGGCGAGGATGTCGTCATCGGCGTCAACAAATTCGCGTTGGAGAATGAACCGAAGACACCGGCGCGGGCGATCGACAATGCCCAGGTGCGCGCGGCGCAGATCGCAAAGTTGAAAAAGCTCAAGGCGGCGCGAGATTCCGCAAAAGTCGCGGCGGCGCTGGAAGCGTTGAAAAAAGGGGCCGGGGCGGATGCCAATCTGCTGGCGCTATCGGTTGACGCCATGCGGGCCCGCGCCACCCTGGGCGAAGTTTCCGCCGCGCTGGAAGAGGTTTTCGGCCGCCACAAGGCGCAGACCCGGACCATCAGCGGGGTTTACGGCGAGGCGCATGGCGATCTCAAGGACATCGTCCGCGATGTCGGCAATCTGGGAACAGAGATCGGCCATCGTCCGCGGATTCTGGTGGCCAAGATCGGGCAGGACGGCCATGACCGCGGCGCCCAGGTGATTGCGTCGGCCTTCGGCGACCTGGGCTTCGAAGTCGAGATCGGGGCGCTGTTCCAGACCCCCGACGAAGTGGCGGAAGACGCGGTGAAGGCCAAGGTGGATGCCGTGGGCCTGTCGAGCCTGGCGGGCGGACATCTGACGCTGGTGCCGCAACTGATCGCGGCTCTGAAGCAACACGGCCGCGGCGACATGCTGGTGCTGGTCGGCGGCGTCATCCCGCAACAGGATTACGACGCGTTGCGGGCGGCGGGCGTGGCGGCGATCTTCGGCCCCGGCACCAATATCCCCGACGCGGCGCGGTCGGTGCTGGGATTGATCCGGGCGCGGCTGCGGAAAAACACGCCCTAACCGCCCTTGGGCGTCTGGCCGTCTATCTTCACCGAGTTGGCTACCACCGAGAGCTGCCCAAATTTCGTGTCGGCCCACACCCGCACCGGCACGGCAAAGCTGCGGCCGGCGACCCCGCTGGGGTAGCTCACCACCCAGGCATTGATCACCGGAAAGTCCTCGCCGGCCTTGAGCACGCGCGGCTTCATGCCCGCCACGGGACGGTACTTGATCTGGCACTGGGTGGCCTTGCCGGCATAAAGGCCGTTGTCCATCTTGATGTCGGTGTCCTTCACCTTGGTCATCTCGATATTGTAGAGGCGGCGGCCGTCAAACACCGGCGCGGTGAGGGCGCAGGGATTGCCGGCATCGGCGGCGACGCCGCTGACGATGAAGGTGAGGGCGCTGAGCGGGTCCATGGTGTTCTTCTGCTCATCCGGCTTCACCTCATAGCCGGTGGTGCTGTAGACCGGATCGGCATAGAGGCGCGGAGCGCCGTTCTCATAGGTGAGCGAGACTTCCTGCTTTTTGCCGGTGCGGTTGATGTCGAAGGAATCATAAAGGCCGGGCTGAAGGGATTTGGCGCCGATCCTGCCCGAGGAGGTCGCCTGGATCTCCGACTGCCAGAAGGCGCTGACCGCTCCGGAGGTCTGGAAATTGGAAACGGTGCGGTACTCCGAGCCCCTGAGGGTGGCGTCCATGTCCATTTTCCCGAAGCTGATGCCCCCGGCATAGAGGGTCAGGGCGACCTGGAGCTGGGCCCCCGGCTGGGCGGGCTGGTCCTCGGCGGCGCCGCCGGCGGCCCAGGCCGGGCAACTGGCGGCCATCAGGGCGGAAAACAGGGCAAGCGGCAAAAAACAGCGGTATTTCATGGTCTCTCCGTTCAGGCCCCAGCCATAAGCGGATGACCGTTATAGGGTTTCCCGCCGGCCGGGGGCAAATTGCTTGACCGAAAGGGTTGCCTCCCGTATGAACCCGGCCTTTCCGGCCTTCCGGAAACTTGGAGAATATCATGGCACGGCGCTGCGAATTGACCGGTAAAGGCACCCTGGTTGGCAACAATGTCAGCCACGCCAACAACAAGACCAAGCGGATCTACCGCCCCAACCTGCAGACCATTGACCTGGTCAGCGAGGCGCTGGGCAACAGCTACAAGCTGAAAATCGCCATGAACACCCTGCGCACCGTGGACAAGGTGGGCGGCCTGGATCCCTTCCTGCTCAAGGCCAAGGATGCGGTGCTGTCGCCCAAGGCGCTGCGCCTCAAGCGCGCCATCGCCAAGAAGACCGCTGCCAAGGCAGCTTAAGTTCCCTTCTCAAGTGTTTGATTTTTACCCAACTTCGCGCGGCATGGCGCTTGCGAGGTGATTCGCATATTGTCTCAAATTGAGCCAAGCCCGTTCCCGCGCTGGCGCTGGAATCCGGGCATTGGCCGGGGTTGGGTATTGTGCGGGCCACCGAATACAGAATTTCATCGACGGCGTTCGAAGCCGAGGCCTACCGGGCGCATCGCGGCGAGGATGCCGTATGGCCGCCTGCGGAGCGCGCTTATGGCGGAGCTTCGGAGGCAGACGAAAAACGGCGCCGGGCAGCGGCCTTGGGACTGGCGGTGGCGCGTCTGATCGTGCCGGTGGCGCTGCTGCTGGTGCTGCTGTGGGCAGCCTATCTTTATGCCGACGCCTTGCTGCCGCTGAACGGCTGGCCTGTGCCGATTCGGAACGCCGGCCTGGCCCTCAGCGACCTGGTCCTGCCGGGCGCCTGGTATTGCATTCATCTCACCAACCGGCGTTACGGCCCCGGCTATTCCTTTGCCCAGCTCCTGGCGGCGATGGTCATCAGCCTGGCGGTGATCCTGGTCAATCCCGCCAGTATTGACCAATGGGTGATCACCATGCCGGCCATCACCGGCCGCACGGTCCTGTCTTTCGGCGCCGCCCTGCTGGCCGCCAATTTCGTCGGCATCACATTTTTCGATGCGGCGCGCGGCCCACGCTGGTGGACGGCGCCGCTGGCGGCGTCCTTCACCGCCTCGCTGGTATTCAGCGCGATCTATTACCCTGCCGCCTTTGCCGGGGTGGACGAACGCTGGACCGATTCTGCGGTGGTCCATTTTGTGGTGTTCTTCGGCATGTCGGTGCTGCTGCTCATTCCCTACTGGCTGCTGCGCCCCGCCATGCGGCCGATCAACGGGATGAATGGGTTCTGAGCATTTCCAAGGTCCAGTGGACCTTGGAAATGCTCAGAACGCCGCGAGCCGCAGGCGAGCGGCCGGAATGCCACAAGCACAGACTCATATTATTTCTTGGTTGAGCGACCTTGAAGCGCTTGCCCGAGCCAGACCACTGCGGAAATGGCCTCCGCCAGCGCTTCTTCCTTCGACCCAAACGCCTTGCCGGAATAATACTGCATCGGCGTCCACTCTCCCGCATCCTCCGGGTCCCGGCGAAATTCCTCGAAGCCATATGTGCCGTCGGGGCGAAGAAACAGATCAACACATCGATTTGCTTCCAAATTCTCGATGCTGTCGAAAACCACCCATGACTTATCGATACGCTTTGACATGTGGCGTCAACCTAAGCGCGTCTTTTCCTGGCATGCGTGTCCCGCACCTGATCCTCTTCAAACAGCGATATCAGCTGCGTCGTCATCGCCCCACCCAGCTGCTCGGCATCGACGATGGTGACGGCGCGCTTGTAATAGCGCGTCACGTCATGGCCGATGCCGATGGCCGTCAGTTCGATGGATGATTTGGTCTCGATATCGTCTATCACCCGGCGCAGATGGCGTTCCAGGTAATTGCCGGAATTGACCGACAGGGTGGAATCGTCCACCGGCGCCCCGTCCGAAATCACCATCAGGATCTTGCGCTGCTCCGGCCGCGCCATCAGCCGGTTGTGCGCCCACATCAGGGCTTCGCCGTCGATATTTTCCTTCAGCAGGCCTTCGCGCATCATCAGGCCGAGATTTTTCTTGGCGCGGCGCCAGGGCTCGTCCGCCGCCTTGTAAACGATATGGCGCAGGTCGTTGAGGCGGCCGGGATTGGCGGGCTTGCCGTCGCCGATCCATTTCTCGCGCGCCTGGCCGCCCTTCCAGGCCCGGGTGGTGAAGCCGAGTATTTCGGTCTTGACGGCGCAGCGTTCCAGGGTGCGGCCCAGAATGTCGGCGCACATGGCGGCCACCATGATGGGGCGGCCGCGCATGGAGCCGGAATTGTCCAGCAGCAGCGTCACCACCGTGTCGCGGAAATCGGTGTCCTTTTCGCGCTTGAAGGAAAGCGGATACATCGGATCGATGATGATGCGGGTGAGGCGCGAGGTGTCGAGCACGCCTTCCTCCAGGTCGAATTCCCAATGCCGGTTCTGCTGCGCCAGCAGGAGCCGCTGCAGCTTGTTGGCCAGGCGCGACACCACCGAGGACATCGGCGCCAGCTGCTGGTCGAGAAAGGTGCGCAAGCGCACCAGTTCCTCGGTATCGCACAAATCGGGCGCGGAAATCTCTTCGTCGAACTGGGCGGTATAGACCTTGTAGCCCCAGTTTTCCTGATGGGCGAAGGGCTGTTCCTGCCGATTGGGCGTCAGGCCGTCATCGGGCTCCAGTGCATCGGACAGGTCTTCGGACTGTTCCGGCGCGGATTCGACATCGGCATCGTCGCCATCTTCGCGTTTGTCGGATTCCTCGGTTTCGCCCTTTTCACCCTGCTCCTGGGTTTCCTCATCCGTGCCTTCATTCTCGTTATCGGAATCCTGGCCGTCGTCGTCGCTGTCCGAGGCGGAATCGTTTTCCTCGCCCAGCGCCAGGTGATTGAGCAGGGTGCGGGTGAGGCGGGCAAAGGCTTTCTGGTCGCGCAGCGCACCTTCGAGCTTCTTGAGATCGTCGCCGGCGCGTTCCTGGATGAAGGGACGCCACAAATCCACCGCCGCGGCCAGCGGCGCGGGCGGCGCCTCGCCGGTCAGGGCTTCGCGCACCATCAATTCCATGACATCGGCCAGCGCGGCTTCGTCGCGCGTGTGGGCCCGGCCAAGGCCGCGCGCCGTCAGCTTCTGTTCCAGCTGGGCGGCGAGATTCTGCTTGACGCCGGACATCGCCAGCGCGCCGATGGCTTCGACCCGCGCATTTTCCGCAGCGTCGAAAACCGCGTTGGCCTCGGCGGAGACGGGCCGCAGCTGCCGGTTCAGTTTTTCATCGTGATAGGCCTTGCGCAGGGCATAGGCATCGCCCACGCCGCGCACCAGCGCGATGTCGGAGGCCTTGAGATTGCGGGCCGGGCTGGGCAGGCGGGCCTTCAGGCCCTTGAGGGCGGGCGGCTCGCTGGAAAAATTGACTTCCAGCTCCGGTTCGCCCGCCAGCGAGCGCACCGCAACGGCGACGGCGCGTTTGAAGGGCTCGGAAGGGCTTTCCGGCTTCACGCCACCAACACTTTGGCGGCGCTCTCGGGCAATTCCTCGCCAAAGGCGCGCTGGTAGAATTCGGCGACGCTGGCGCGTTCCAGTTCGTCGCACTTGTTGAGGAAGGTGACGCGGAAGGCGAAGCCGATATCGCCGAAGATTTCGGCATTCTGCGCCCAGGTCATCACGGTGCGCGGGCTCATCACCGTGGAGAGGTCGCCATTGATGAAGGCATTGCGGGTCATGTCGGCGACCCGCACCATGGCGGCGATCTTCTTCTTGCCCTCGGCGGTGCCATAAGACGGCACCTTGGCCAGGACGATTTCCGCCTCGGCGTCATGGCTGAGATAGTTGAGCGTGGTGACGATGTTCCAGCGGTCGAGCTGGCCCTGGTTGATCTGCTGAGTGCCGTGATAGAGGCCCGAAGTGTCGCCAAGTCCGATCGTGTTGGTGGTGGAGAAAAGGCGGAAAGCGGGATGCGCCCGGATCACCCTGTTCTGGTCCAGCAGGGTGAGCTTGCCCTGCGCTTCCAGCACGCGCTGGATCACGAACATCACATCGGGACGGCCGGCGTCATATTCGTCGAACACCAGCGCCACCGGACGCTGCAGCGCCCAGGGCAGCAGGCCTTCGCGGAATTCGGTGACCTGCTGGCCGTCCTTCAGCACAATCGCATCCTTGCCGATCAGGTCGATGCGGCTGATATGGCTGTCGAGATTGATGCGGATACAGGGCCAGTTGAGGCGGCTCGCCACCTGCTCGATATGGGTGGACTTGCCGGTGCCGTGATAGCCCTGGATCATCACGCGCCGGTTGAAGGCGAAGCCCGCCAGAATCGCCAGCGTGGTGTCGCGGTCGAAACGGTAGGCATCGTCGCGGTCGGGAACATGCTCGCTAGTCTGCTTGAAGGCAGGCACCTTCATCTTGGTCTGGATGCCGAACAGGGCGGCCGCGTCCACGGTGCTGTCGGGCAGCGATTCCGGGTTCAGGGTTTCCTCAGTCATGGTCATGCATTCTCACATCCGGCGTTAACTCCGCCGCGTCGAGGGGGTGGTTGTTGCAGGGGCGCCGTGGCCCGGTTTAGCTCAGGAGGCCCGAGGCGCGCAACACGCCATAGGCCTTGATCACCTGTTTCAGGCGCTCTTCGGCGGTCCGGTCGCCGCCATTGGCGTCTGGATGGAAGCGTTTCACCAGCTCTTTATATCGGGCCTTGATCTCGAGCAAAGTGGCGTTGTGGGCCAATTGCAGCGTGTCCATGGCAATGGCTTGCAGCCGCGTCAATTGCCGTTCCGGACGGCGGACCTGGCTGGGTTCGCCATCCTCGTCGAAAACCGCATGGCCGTCATGAAAATGCATCGGTCCCTGGCCGGTGCGGGCGCGGGCGGCCCGCTTGCCCATCGGCCAGGTGGGGCGGTGGCCGAACAGGGCCTCTTCGCGGAACTTCTGGACATCGCCATCGCCCATGCCCTTGAAGAAATCCCAGGACTCGTTGAAGGCCCGGGCATGGGCGGCGCAGACGATGACATATTCGGTGAGATTTTCGCGTGATTTTGGAACGCGGCTATTGCCCGGCTTGATGCAACCCGCCACGGCGCAGGGCGCGGTTTCCGGCTCGACCTTGCGGCCATTATCCTTCTTGATTCGGATATCGCTTTTGAAACGGGGCCGGGGCGGCGTTGGCATGATGGAATTATGGGTGTGAACCGGTAAAAAACAAGCAAAGCATTTGCTTGACTTTGGCGCCAAGGCCACGCGAAGTCGCCGGTTATGGCCGTTGCGGATACCATTCGGCAAAAGCTCACCGCCGCCTTCGCACCCTCGGTGCTGGCGGTCGCGGACGAAAGCGCGCACCATGAAGGCCATGCCGGTCACCGCCCCGGCGGCGAAACTCATTTCAACGTCCATATCGTTTCGGACGCTTTCACAGGCTTGACACGGGTGGAGCGCCAGCGTCGCATCCATGCCGCGCTGGACGCCGAATTTCGCGGCGGCTTGCACGCCCTGTCGCTGAAGGCGCAAACGCCCGCCGAAGCCGGGCGCGGCTAAACCTGTCCGGATTTGCCGGGCGGTGTGATCCTGAGCGCCGTCACCTGGTTGCGCTGGCGCCGCAGAACTTCGAACTTGAAGCCGAAAAAGGCGAAGCGCTGGCCGGGTTCCGGAATGGTGCCGGTTTCCTGGATCACCAATCCTGCAATGGTGGTGGCGCCGTCATCCGGCAGGTTCCATTCCAGTTCGCGGTTGAGATCGCGCACCGGAACCGTGCCGTCCACCAGATAGGAACCGTCCGGCCGCTTGCGCACATCCGGCCTTGCCGGCGCCTGATGCTCATCGGGCAGTTCGCCGATGATTTCCGACAAGATGTCTTCCAGGGTCACCAGGCCCATCAGCACGCCATACTCATCCACCACCAGGGCGAAATGGGTGCGCCGCTGCCGGAAGGCTTCCAGCTGCTCTTCCAGTGTCGTGGTGTCGGGCACGAACCAGGGCTGCGAAGCCAGCGCCAGGATATCAATGGTCTCGATATTGCCCTTGTTCTCCAGCAGCGCCTGGGCAAGATCCTTGGTGTGGAGCACGCCGATGATATTCTCGGGCTCGCCCCGCCAGAGCGGCACCCTTGTGTGATGCGAGCCGGTGACCGCGGACAAGATTTCCTGCCGCGAAAGATCGGCGTCCACGCTGATCATGTTGGTGCGGTGCAGGGCGACATCGGCCACCTGCAATTCGCGCAGGTCCAGCACGCCGCCGATCATGTCGCGATGTTCGCGCTCGACGCTGCCCTCCTGGTGATGCAGCGCCACCGAGCCGCGTATTTCCTCGCGGGCCGACTCGGTGCTTTCCTGTTCATTGTCCTGGGCCCGCACCCCGAACAGGAAGAGCACCCCCCACACCAGCCCTTGCACCGCCGCAACAATGGGCGCCAGCACCGCGACGACCCACAACAGCGGCGCCGCCAGCGCCAGGGCAACGCGGTCGGTGCGGGCGATCGCCAGCGTCTTGGGCATCACCTCGACAAAGATCAGGATGACGATGGTCATGATGATCGTCGAAATCGCCACGGCATGCGGACCGAAATGCGTTTCCAGCAGCGACGTCGCCAGCGAAGACGCCAGGATATTGATGAAGGTATTGCCCAGCAGCAACGCCCCGATCAGGCGCTCGCGATTGGCCACCAGGCGATTGACCTTGGCGGCGGCGCTGGAACCGTCTTTCTCAAGCTGGTGCATGCGGCCGCGCGACACGGCGGTCAGCGCGGTCTCCGAACCCGAGAAAAAGGCGCCGGCCAGCAGCAGCAGCAGCATGCCGCCCAGAGCGTAGAAAAATGTCATGTCCATCGTCAGGTTCCGCAGCAAAGCGGCAGGACAATGCCAGTTTTCAGGCGCTTAGAACATTGGCGAGGGCGTCCGGCGGCACGTCGGACGTGACAAAAGCCTTCCCCAAACCGCGCAGTAGGACGAAATTGATCTTGCCGTCCGCCACTTTCTTGTCATGACCCATGGCGGCAATCAGGCTGCCGGCGTCCGGACGGGGGCCGGGAATGTCGGAAATGGCCGACGGCAGCCCCACGGCCTTGAGGTGGCGCACAAAACGCTCCGCGTCCGCGGGCGGCGTCAGTCCCAGGCGCACGGAAAGAGCAAAGGCCAGCGCCATGCCGATGGCGACGCCTTCGCCATGCAGCAGGCGGTCGGAATAGCCCGTCAGGGCCTCCAGCGCATGGCCAAAGGTGTGGCCGAGATTCAGAAGCGCGCGCTCGCCGCTTTCGCGTTCGTCACGCGCCACGATATCGGCCTTCATCTGGCAGGAATGGGCGACGGCATGGACCATGGCGTCGCTGTGACCGGACAGCGCCAGCGGACCGTTCTGCTCCAGCCATGTGAAGAATTCCGCGTCGCCCAGCGCGCCATATTTGGCGATCTCGGCATAACCCGCCAGGAGTTCGCGCCTGGGCAGGGTGGACAGCAGGGCGGTGTCGGCAATCACCAGCCGCGGCTGGTGGAATACGCCGATCAAATTCTTGCCCTGGGTCGTGTTGATGCCGGTCTTGCCGCCCACCGAGGAATCCACTTGCGACAGCAGCGTGGTAGGCACCTGGGCGAAGGCAACGCCGCGTTTGAGGATACCCGCGGCGAAACCGGTGAGGTCGCCGATCACGCCGCCGCCCAGCGCCACGATCAGGCCGCCGCGGCTGATTTCCATGTCCAGCAGCTGGCCGGTCAATGTTTCCAGTCCGCCAAAGCTTTTGCTGCCTTCGCCGGGGGGCATCACGATGGGGCGGGCGTCCAGCCCGGCATGGCCCATCACATCCAGAAACCGCGCCAGGTGAATTTCGCCGACATTTACGTCGGTCACAACGGGGACAGGACCGCGCGCAAACGGCTTCAGCAATGCGCCGGCCTGCGCCAGCAGGCCGTTGCCGACATGAATGGCATAGGCCCGGTCGCCAAGCCCGACAGTGATGATCTTGGTCATGTCCCCAAACCCCGTTCCAGCAAGGCCGCCAGGATGCGCTCCACCGCGCTGTGATGCGATTCGTCGGCGCATTCCAGCGTGATGTCGGCCAGGGCATAGACCGGCTCGCGCACCGCAAGCAACTTCTCGATGGTTTCCTTCGGGTCGCCGCCCTGGAGCAGGGGGCGGGTGTCACGCTTTTTCACCCGCGACAGCAGCACGCCGGCGGGCGCCTTCAGCCAGACGGAGAGGGCGCTTTTTTTCATCGCGGCGCGGGTGTCGGGGTCCATGAACGCGCCGCCGCCCGAGGCCAGGATGTGCGGCGGCTCGGCCAGCAGGCGGGCAATCACACGCCGTTCGCCGTCGCGGAAATAGGGCTCGCCGAACTTGGCGAATATCTCGGACACGCTGAGGCCCGCCGCCGCCTCGATCTCATGATCGGCGTCGCGGAACGGCACCTCCAGCCGCGCGGCAAGGCGGCGGCCAAGGGATGTCTTGCCCGCGCCCATCATGCCGACCAGTGCCACCGTTTTCGTCAGTGTCATGCGGCCTTTCGCATACACGAAAGACCCTCAGGAACGAAGCGTATATGCTAGAGAAAAGGCATGAGTCCGCGCCGAAAACAGCCTCGAATGCCTGAAAAAAGGGGCGCCGCCCTGATCGAGGCGTTCCTGGAAATGATGAGCGCCGAACGGGGGGCGGGCGCCAACACCCTGGCCGCCTATCGCCACGACCTGCTGGATTTTGCCGGCCATCCCAAAAATGGCCTGGCAGGGGCCAGCCGCGACGAGGTCAAGGCCTATCTGCGGGGACTATCCGCTTCCGGCATCGCCGCATCTTCCCAGGCCCGAAGGCTGTCGGCGCTGCGCCAGTTTTACGGTTTTCTGTTCGCCGAGGAGATGCGCTCCGACAATCCCACCGATGCGGTGGACAGTCCGCGCGGCTCGCGGCCGCTGCCGAAAATCCTTTCCGCTGCCGACATGGAAGCGATGCTCGCCGCCGCGGGCGAAGAGGCGCAGAAGTCAGATGAAGGCAAGCGCCTGCTGGCGATCGTCGAGATGCTGTATGCGGCAGGCCTGCGGGTTTCGGAACTGGCGGGCATGCCGTTGGCGCGCATCAGGGGCAAGGAAGGCTTTGTGCTGGTGGAAGGCAAGGGCGGCAAGGAAAGGCTGGCGCCGCTCAACCCCGGAGCAAAGGCGGCGATCGCCGCATACCTGGATGTCCGCGCGGAATTCCTGCCGAAAAATTCGCCCGGCGCCGCGCGCTATCTTTTCTGTTCGCGCGGCCGGCACGGCTTTCTCACCCGCCAGCGGCTGCACCAGTTGCTGAAAGGTCTGGCGCTGAAGGCGGGGCTTGATCCGGCCAAGGTTTCGCCGCATGTGCTGCGCCATGCCTTCGCCACCCATATGGTGGAAGGCGGCGCGGATTTGCGCAGTGTGCAGACCCTGTTGGGCCATGCCGACATCGCCACCACCGAAATCTACACCCATGTCGCCAAGGATCACCTCAAACGGGTGATGCAGAAGGCGCATCCTTTGGCAAAACCCCGGAAAAGCTGAGCAAAAACGTTAACGGCGGGGAGCGGTTTGCGCCCGGGACGATTTCCTTTTGCAGGGCATCTGTGGCAGTTTCCGCCCGATTTTTTCATTCAGAGTCGCCTTAGCATGCATTACCTGGAATTTGAACGTCCCATTGCCGAACTGGAAGGCAAGATCGTCGAGCTGCAGAAGCTGGCCGAGGCTGATCCCACCATGGATATCGGCCAGGACGTGGAGCGCCTGCGCGACCGCGCCAGCGAAATGGTGCGCGATACCTATGCCCGGCTGACGCCCTGGCAAAAGGTGCAGGTGGCGCGCCATCCGGGACGGCCGCATTTTCTGGATTACGCGCGGGCGATCCTGGACGATTTCACGCCGCTGGCGGGCGACCGCCAGTTCGGCGAGGACCAGGCCATTGTCGGCGGGCTGGCCCGCTTTCGCGGCCGCCCCATCGTGTTCATGGGTCAGGAACGCGGCAACGATACGAGCACCCGCATCAAGCATAATTTCGGCATGGCGATGCCGGAAGGTTATCGCAAGGCGGTGCGGTTGTTCGAACTGGCCGGCCGCTTCGGCTTTCCGGTGCTGTCCTTTGTCGACACGTCGGGCGCCTTTCCCGGCGTCACCGCCGAGGAACGCGGCCAGGCCGAAGCCATTGCGCGCGCGATTGACGCCGGGCTTTCGCTGAAGGCGCCGTTCATCGCCACCATCATCGGCGAGGGCGGTTCGGGCGGCGCCATCGCCATCGCCGCCGCCAACCGCGTCTATATGCTGGAGCACGCTGTCTATTCGGTGATCTCGCCGGAAGGGGCGGCCTCGATACTATGGCGCAGCGCCGACAAGGCGCAGGAAGCAGCCACCGCCCTCAAGATCACGGCGCAGGATCTTCAGGAATTGAAACTGATCGACGCCATCGTGCCGGAACCCGAAGGCGGCGCCCATCGCGGCCCGCACGCGACCATCGATGCGGTGTCGGACCAGATCGCCGCCGGCCTGGCTGAGCTGGACGGCATGAACGGCGAACAGCTGGTCAAGTCGCGGCGGGAAAAGTATCTGGCCATCGGGCGCAATCTCTAGACCGCGCCCGTCACCACCAGCCCCTGACCTTGAACCAAACGATCGGGATCACCGTGGACAGCACGATCAGTCCCAGCCCCCATTCATAGCCATAGGCCCAGGACAATTCCGGCATGTTGTGGAAATTCATCCCGTACATGCTGGCGACGAAGGTGGGCGGAATGCCCACCACCGATGCGATGGTGAGAACCTTGAACAGGTCATTCTGCTCGGTATTGATGAAGCCCAGGGCCGCGTCGAGCAGGAACTGGATCTTGTCGGTGAGGTGGATTTCGTAGTCATTGAGGGACTGGACATCGCTGGCCGCCATTTTGAGCCGCGCCTTGACGGGGGGATCCATCCAGCCGTCGCCATGCTCGGTGACAAAGGGCGCGGCGCGCTGCAGCACCAGCAATGTTTCGCGGATATGGGAGAGCCGTTCGCCCATGTCGCCGATCTCCACCAGGGTGGCGCGCAACATGCGGTTGGTTCTCTTGATGTTGCGCTGGCTGCGCTCCATTTCCTTGTGGAAGATGCGGCTGGAAACCGATTGTGCCTCGTTGCGCAATTCTTCCAGCCGATCAGCACCGTAATCCACCAGCGCCTCGATGATCACCAGGAAAATATCGGGGGCGGAGCGCTGGCGGCGTTTCACCCGCTCGACAATGGATTCAAAGGTGTGAAGCCGGGCGAAGCGGACCGTGATCAGGATATCGGGGGTCAGGACAAACCCCAGCGGCGAGGTGACATCCTCTTCGCCCTTGTTGTGCGGGGTCACCGGAACAGAAATGGCGAAAGCGCCGTCTTCATATTGCAGCCGGCTGGAGAATTCGATTTCTTCCAGTTGCTCGCGAGGCGGAATGTTGAGGCCGTAATCGGCGCAGGCCTTGCCGATTTCGTCCCGCGTCGGATTCCACAGGTCAACCCATACCGGCTTGCCTTCGGACGGATAGGCGGTCAGCAAATTGGACTCTCCCCGGAATTCAGTCGCGATAACGCGCGAAAAACCGGGAAAGCGCAACTCTGATGGAGCATCGGCCGGGAGTTCGATAGCGCCAGCGAATCGAACGCGGCCCCGGGTTGCCTAAGCTGCCGCTAGGCAACTCCGTCCGGCCGTGCGACCAAAATTACGCCAGCGCTCCGTGGCAATGCTTGAATTTCTTGCCTGAGCCGCAGGGGCAGGGCGCATTGCGCTGGATCTTGTTCCAGGTGGCCGGATTGTCCGGACTCACCGGACCGGCTGCCGCCGCGGCCCGGGCATGGGCGAATTCGTCCTCGCCGGTCAGCGGGTTGATATGCGAGGCCTGCATGGTGGGCAGGGACTGCGGCTCCAGGGCGGGCGGCGGGGCACCGGTCTGGATCTGCACCTGCATCACCTGCTGGATCACTTCGCTGCGCAGCTTGGACAGCATGCCGTCAAACATCTCGAAGGCTTCGCTCTTGTACTCGTTGAGCGGGTCGCGCTGGCCATAGCCGCGCAGGCCGACATACTGGCGCAGGTGATCGAGATTGACGATGTGCTCGCGCCAGTTGTGGTCCAGGGTCTGCAGCAGGATCGCCTTTTCGACATAGCGCATGATCTCGGGGCCGTATTCCGCAACCCGGGCGGCGGCGCGGGCCTCGACGGCCTCCAGGATGCGGTGACGCACTTCCTCGTCGGCGATGCCTTCTTCCTTGGTCCAGTCCATCACCGGCAGCTCGACGCCGAAAATGCGGTGCACTTCGTCGTGCAGGCCCTTGGCGTCCCATTGTTCGGCATAGGCTTTTTCCGGGATGTGGCGGCTCACCAGCGACTCCACCACTTCTTCGCGGAAATCGGCGATCTCGTCGGAGATATCGTCGGCCGACATGATTTCGCGGCGCTGCTCGAAGATCACCTTGCGCTGGTCGTTGAGCACATTGTCGTATTTCAGGATGTTCTTGCGCATCTCGAAGTTGCGCGCTTCAACCTTCTGCTGCGCCTTTTCCAACGCCTTGTTGACCCAGGGATGGATGATGGCTTCGCCGGGCTCAAGTCCCAGGCGCTGCAGGATGCCGTCCATGCGCTCGGAGCCGAAAATCCGCATGAGGTCGTCCTGCAGGGACAGGAAGAATTTCGATGCGCCCGGATCGCCCTGGCGGCCGGAACGGCCGCGCAGCTGGTTGTCGATGCGGCGGCTTTCATGCCGCTCTGTGCCCACCACGTAGAGACCGCCCGCCGCGAGGGCCTTTTCCTTGTTGACCGCCACTTCGGCGCGAATGCGGTCAATCTCGCCATTGCGGCCGTCCCCGTCGGTGACGCCTTCAAGCTCATTCTTGATGCGCATGTCCAGATTGCCGCCGAGCTGAATGTCGGTGCCGCGGCCCGCCATGTTGGTGGCGATGGTGACCGCGCCGGGCACACCGGCCTGGGCGACAATGGAGGCTTCCTGCTCGTGGTAACGTGCATTCAGCACATGGTGCTTGATCTTGCGCTTCTTCATCAGCTCGGAAAGCTGCTCGGACTTCTCGATCGATGTGGTGCCGACCAAGATCGGCTGCTGGCGCGCGATGCATTCTTCCACCAGCTTGACGATGGCATCGTTCTTCTCGTCGGCGGTGCGATAGACCTCGTCATCGTAATCGATGCGCTTGACCGGAACATTGGTGGGAATGTCGCGGACATCCAGCTTGTAGATGTCCATGAACTCGGCCGCTTCGGTCAGGGCCGTGCCGGTCATGCCGGCCAGCTTGCCGTAGAGCCGGAAATAATTCTGGAAGGTGATCGAGGCCAGGGTGACGTTTTCGGGCAGGACCGTGACCTGCTCCTTGGCTTCCAGCGCCTGGTGCAACCCGTCGGAAAAACGGCGGCCTTCCATCATGCGGCCGGTGAATTCGTCGATGATGACCAGCTGGTCGTTCTTGACGATGTAATCCTTGTCGCGCTGGAACAGCTTGTGCGCTTTCAGCGCCTGGTTGACGTGATGCAGGAGGGTGATGTTCTCGTTGTCGTAAAGATCGCCCACTTCCATCAGGCCGGCGGGGCGCAGCAACTGCGTCATGCGTTCATTGCCGGCTTCCGTCAGGTTCACCTGGCGGCTCTTCTCGTCCATCTCAATGTCGCCATCGACGAGGTTGCCCATCAGCGCATCGACAGCCTTGTAGGTCTCGGATTGGTCTTCGGTCGGGCCGGAGATGATCAGCGGCGTGCGGGCTTCGTCCACCAGGATCGAGTCCACCTCGTCCACGATGGCATAGGCATGGCCGCGCTGCGACATGGCGCTGAGCGTGTATTTCATGTTGTCGCGCAGATAATCGAAGCCGTATTCGTTGTTGGTGCCGTAGGTGATGTCAGCGCCATAGGCTTCGCGGCGCTGCTCGTCGGTAAGGCCATGCACGATGCAGCCCACCGTCATGCCGAGGAAGCGGTAGACCTGGCCCATCCATTCGCTGTCGCGCTTGGCCAGATAGTCATTGACCGTCACGACATGGACGCCTTCACCCGCCAGAGCGTTGAGATAGACGGGCAGGGTGGCGACCAGGGTCTTGCCTTCGCCGGTCTTCATTTCGGCGATATGGCCTTCATGTAGCACCATGCCGCCCACCAGCTGGACGTCGAAATGGCGCTGTCCCAGCGTGCGCTAGGCCGCCTCGCGCACCACCGCGAAGGCTTCGGGCAGCAGGTCGTCAAGGCTTTCGTCCCCAGCCAGCCGTGCCCGGAAGGCAGGGGTCATTGCCCGCAGTTCCTCGTCGCTCATGGCCGCAAAGCGGGGTTCGAGCGCGTTGATCTTGGCAACCACGGCCCATAAGGGCTTGATCTTGCGCTCGTTGGCCGAGCCGAAAAACTGTTTGGCGAGCGAGCCGAAACCCAGCATGAATTCCTCTGTGACGGACCGATGAGGGGACCGAAGCCGCCATTTCCGCCTGGCGGCCGCGCGGGAGACATAAGAACGGCTTATGTCATTGTCAAATTTGGCCTTCGCAGGTTTTTTGCCTCAAAAGCGGGCGAACCGCCAAATTGGCCGTGCCCCTTGCCAAACGGGCTTTTTCCCAGATGATCCGCGCCGCCGGGCATCTGAGACCCGGCACAGGGGAGTTATGCCCAAGGTTAAAGAAACCCCATCCAAGGCCCCCAAGGCCTCGGCGCATCCGGTATCGCCCCTGGCGCCGGCCCGCTTTGCCGCCCTGCCGCCCCTGGCCGGGGTCCGGCTGGCGACCGGCGAGGCGGGGGTCAAATACAAGGACCGCACCGATGTGCTGCTGGCGGTGCTGGCGCCCGGCACCCAGGTTGCCGGCGTATTCACCCGCTCCCGGACCGCCTCCGCGCCGGTGGACTGGTGCCGCGTCCAACTGAAGCATGGCAGCGCCCGCGCCCTGGTGGTCAATAGCGGCAACGCAAATGCCTTTACCGGCCAGGCCGGTGTGGCGGGCGCGCGCGCCGTGGCCGAGGCCGCCGCCGCCACCGTCGGCTGCAAGGCCTCGGAAATCTTCATGGCCTCGACCGGGGTGATCGGAGAACCGCTTCCGGCGGAGAAGATCACCCGCATCCTGGGGCGGGTCGCCGAGGAAGCCTCCGCCAGCGGCTGGCGCGCGAGCGCCGAGGCGATCATGACCACCGACACCTATCCCAAGCTGGCCACCGCCAGCGCCATGATCGACGGCACCAAGGTGACGATCAACGGCATCGCCAAGGGTTCGGGCATGATCGCGCCCGACATGGCCACCATGCTGGCCTTCGTCTTTACCGACGCGGCGCTGCCCGCCGCGGTGCTGCAGGAGTGCCTGGCGGCGGGGACGGGGCCGTCCTTCAATTCCATCACGGTGGATTCCGACACCTCCACCAGCGACACGCTTTTGCTGTTCGCCACCGGCAAGGGCGCGCGGCATGCCGCCATCACCAAGGGTTCGGACAAGAAGCTGACCGAGTTCCGCCGCAAGCTGGACGGCGTGCTGCTGGAACTGGCGCTGGCTGTGGTCAAGGACGGCGAGGGCGCGCAGAAACTGATCCGGATTGACGTCAGCGGCGCGGAAACGAATGACGCGGCAAAGCGCATCGCGCTCTCCATCGCCAATTCGCCCCTGGTCAAGACCGCCATCGCCGGCAATGACGCCAATTGGGGCCGGGTGGTGATGGCGGTGGGCAAGGCGGGCGAGGCGGCCGATCGCGACAAGCTGAAAATCTCCTTCGGCGGCCATGTCGTGGCCGAGAAAGGCCAGCGCGCGGCCAAGTATGACGAAATGATCGCCACCAAGGCTGTCTCGGGCCGTGAGGTCGAGATCGCCGTCGAGCTGGGAATTGGCAAGGGGATGGCGCGGGTTTGGACCTGCGATCTCACGCACGGCTACATCGACATAAATGGAAGCTATCGCTCCTAAGCGAGCGCCGCGTCGAGCGTGATCTCCGCCTTCAGCAATTTGGACACCGGGCAGCCCGCCTTGGCCTTGGCGGCCAGTTCCTGGAATTTCGCATTGTCGGTGCCAGGGATTTTGGCCCGCAAAGTCAGGTGCACCTTGGTAATGGCGAAACCGTCCGCCAGCTTTTCCAGTGTCACATCGGCCTTTGTGTTCATCTCCTCTGCGGTGATGCCGGCTTCGCCCAGGATCAGCGACAGCGCCATGGTGAAGCAACCGGCATGGGCGGCGCCGATCAATTCCTCGGGATTGGTGCCGGGCTTGCCCTCGAAGCGGCTGGCGAAGCCATAGGGATAGTCCTGCAGCGCCCCGCTTTTGGTCGAGATCGCGCCCTTGCCGTCCTTGAGTCCGCCGCGCCAGACTGCTGTACCGAAAGTCGTCATTTCGCTCTCCTTGCTTTTGCCGGATATTAATGCCGGTTTACCATGACATTTAATTCAACCTTAGCCATGGACGTTCCATCATGACCGCAACAAAGGCGCACGATCTGCTGTTGGTTGTGGCCGCTGCGTTGGTGGACCCTGACGGACGCGTGCTGATCGCGCAACGTCCCGAAGGCAAGGGCATGGCAGGGTTATGGGAATTTCCGGGCGGCAAGGTCGAGACGGGCGAGACTCCCGAAGCAGCGCTGATCCGCGAGCTCAGGGAAGGACTGGGCATCGCGGTGAAGGAGCCCTGTCTCGCGCCGTTCACCTTTGCTTCGCATACCTATGGCGCATTTCACCTTTTGATGCCGCTCTACATCTGCCGTCGCTGGGACGGAAATCCGCAGAGCCTGACGCATGCGGCGCTCAAATGGATCCGGCCGCGGGAGTTGCTCGCCAGCGCGGACACCTATCCCATGCCCGCCGCCGACTTGCCTCTTATTCCCATGCTGCGCGATCTGTTGTGAGGGGCTTTGCCGCCGATTCGGGCGGCGCGACATCCATCGAATATACGCTGGTGGCCATGCTGATCGCCGTGGTTATCGTCGCCGCCATCACCAATATCGGCACCAGCGTCAACCGGATGATTGTTTCGGCGGCAACCGGCCTGCGCTAACTTTCCGATCGCCCGATTTTTGTTTCGGATGTGCCCAGCGCCTCGGCCAGCCGCGCTTTGGCGCTGCCGGGCTTCAATGCCTGCTGCTGGCTTTGGTGCGGCGCCCAGCCGGTCAGATAGACAATCTCGAAGGTCGCGCCCAGCTTGCCGTCTTGCGCATGATGGCCGCGGTAATGCGCCAGCATCGCCGCCAGCATATCGCGCCTCAGGAATGTCTTGCGCCTTTCACTGAGAGCATTGGTCTGGCCATGGGCGCGCAGGTCGCGCGCTAGGCTGGCGAATTCGCCATAGCGCACGGTCAAGCGCTCGACATCGGTCACCGGCAGGGCAAAGCCGCCGCGCTGCAACAGCCCGCCCATGTCGCGGACATCGGCGAATGGCGAGATGTGCGGTGAAATTCCGCCCAATGTCTCGCTCTCGGCATGGGCGAAACTGTCGCGCAATTCCGCCAATGTTCCGCCGCCGAACAGGGCGCCGAGAAACAATCCGTCCGGTTTCAGGGCGCGGCGGATCTGCACCAGAGCTCCGGGCAGGTCATTGATCGCCTGCAGGGAAAAAACGCTGACCGCCAGGTCGAAGGAGCCGGGCGCCGCATCCAGGACTTCATTTCGGTCAAAGTCCCGTTCCGACCATTGCGAGGCAAAGCCGCGCAGGCTTTCCGGCAGTCCTTCGCCGATCCACAGGCCGGCTTCAAAGCGCCTTGTCACCGTGGCCAGGCGGTCGGCCAGGCCTTCGACGGCGCCCAGGGCCAGGAAGGCGTCGCCGGCCATGGCCTTGGCCCGTGCCTGCCGCAATCGGGCTGTGCGGAAATCAAAAAGGGGCGGGCGGTCTGCGGCCATGCCGGCTAGAGTATCCGCATGGGCATGGAATTGAAAAGCGGCCTGCTGGATGTGTTGTTTCCGCCGGTTTGCATCGCGTGCCGGGAGCCTGGCGGCAGTAGCGGCTTTTGCGCGCAATGCTGGAGCACGATCCAGTTCCTCGACGGGCCTCTCTGCGCCAGTTGCGGTATTCCCTTCGACGTGGCGCTGCTGGAGGGCGCCTGTTGCGCCCCTTGCCTGGCGCGTCCGCCCGCCTTCGACAAGGCTCGCGCCATCCTGCGCTATGACGATGTCAGCCGCCTGCCGATCCTGGCCCTCAAGCATGCCGACCGGCTGGATCTGGTGCCGGGTTTCGCATTGTGGTTGGAACGGGCGGGACGCCGGCTGCTGGACAGCAGCGACCTGATCGTGCCGGTGCCGCTGCACCGGGGCAGGTTGTGGCGGCGGCGCTATAACCAGGCGGCGGAACTGGCAAGGGCGGGTGCTGTCCTAACTGATGTCATTAATGCTTTTGCGGTGTCCTAGGTCATGTCAGGTGTCCTAAGTGCTGGGAATGGTCAGCCGGATTACCCCCAAGGGATTTCGTTACGCAGTTTGCAGTCTTAAGGCCAAGCGCGCCGAGATCGATGGGGCCATCGCGGAGCTTGAACTTCAGCTCAAACATCTGCGGAACGACATGGCCAAGGTGGATGACATTCTCCGCATACTCTCGCCGACCTTCGACCCCACCCAGATTGCGCCCAGGAAGGCCCTGAAGCACCTCAACTTGTTTAAGCAGGGCGAGTTGGGCGCGCTGATAGTCGGCGTCCTGAGGGCTGACAACCGCCCTCTGACCAATTTGGAGATTTCCCAGGTCATTATTGAACGGAGCGGATACGCCAAAGAGCTGTGGGTGCCAGTCCGGCGACGTTGCTGCGCCAACCTGCATTATCTGGAGAATCAGGGCCGCGTCACCAAAGTCAGCTCACATCGGACCGCAAAATGGATGATAGCCGTCTAGTCGGCGTCACACTGGAGCAGCCTAGCCTCAAAATCGGCTTCGAACGCGGGGTCGAGAAGCTTTTGAACCAAATCCAGCGGCAACGGCACAAGGGCCTCAAGCTCGGCCTGAGTGTTTCGCTCCAGCACCTTTTCACGCCTTAAGATTGTGCGATAAGCACGGGGGACGGTGCACCCAAGGGGCCGAACGCTGACAAATACTATGCCAAGCAGATACTAGTGAAGGTCGAGCGCACCGCGATTAGTGGTGATCCTCGCGCCATCTCGACCAGTTTCATCGAACGGCAGAACCTTACCCTGCGTATGTCGCAGCGGCGGCTAACGCGGCTCTCAAATGGGTTTTCCAAGAAATATGAAAACCATTGTGCCGCCATTGCGCTTTACGTCATGCATTATAACTTTTGCCGGGTGCATGAATCTCTGCGGATAACGCCAGCAATGCAGCTGGGCCTTACGGATCACGTATGGTCGATTTCGGAATTGGTCGCCGCTTCTCTCACGGGCGAAATCCAAAATCGGGTTCAGGATGAACTGGCTCGGTTTCGAGTCATTCGAGGCGGAAAACAGTGATCCTAACCAGACTCTTTGCTCACGTGCTCAATTTGGTTTTCCACCGCCGGCGGTAGGATAGGAGGAATGTTCTTTTTCTCCTTAATTATAGGCAGCGGCGGCAGGAACAGACCGGCTTGGGACGTGATGCCGGCAAAGTGCGCCCGAAAATAAGGGTAGACCGCAAACCTTGCGACCCGTTTGGCAAATGCCGTCACAGCAACTTCCTCAGGAGATCCCTCAACCGAATAAATCACCACGTACCGGCAGTGGGCCGAAACCACAACCTTGTCATCTTTCGTGCACGACGCGTCAGCAGATACCCACGCAATGAGTAACTTGCGAGTCTCATCATAAAACGATTGCTCGATTTCACACGTGTGTAACTGCTTCCAGGAGGGTTGATCCGAAAGACCATCCGGATCGAGCATAAAGTTAGAGGTAACAAGCTTGATGTCCCTTAGCCGTGCAGACGCGACAAGCGTGTTGTACGCCGCGGGCGTAACCGCAGGAGTAGCCGGAGGCGTGGGGGCCACCGCGGGAACAACTTCAGAAGATTTTTCAGCGTGCGCGTTCATGCGACTTGGCGATCCATTTCTTCAAATTCGTGATCGTCATTGCAAGCGGTATCCCAGGTCGGACGCTTGGTCTCCTGAATCGACCTAATCCAATCGGCAAAATCTCCGGTCACTCGCGAATTGCTTTTAGCAACGGCATCCGAGGGCGAATTAAAATCAATAATCGCGCGCATTCCCAACACGTGTGCGATGCGAGCGATCGTGCGCGCCTGAAGATTTTTTCCGTTGCTGGCGAGCAACTGGCTGACACGAGCCTCAGAAATATCAAGGGCACGCGCAAGATCAGCCTGAGAGATGCCCTTAAGTTTCAGCGACTGTTCGATAGCCACCTGAATGTCGGAAACGAAGCGGTTTTCCGCCACCAACATTTGATACTGCTTGTCGTTGTCATCCCTAAAAAGCGCCATGATAGTCTCCCAACTTTACTTCAATAGTCCGTTGACACGGACAGCTTCGTTACCTGCGGCATTAATTACATCTTGATCTCCTCGATCTTGTTTTTTTGACCGATCCAAGCCCGTTATGATGAATGTCGGCTTGCCGTTTACAGCGCGGCAGAAACCGTAGGCGCGCATTTGAAACGGCTTGAACGCCTCCAGTTTTATCTGTTTGTTTTTTTCGCTCGGGAACCAGCCCTCACGCGAATTGAACTTTCCGGAAGGCATCTCGGACGGCCCCCCTTCGCCGTACCGATCAAGCAGTTCTTCGAGAGATGCCGCTTTTTCAGCGGGAACTTTCTTCGTCAATTCTTTTTTCGTCCTGCTCCGTATAACCACGTTGTACCGCGCGCCTTCCACCAGCAGCTCATAGCCATCAGGTAGAGCTTGACCCGCCTGGGCTGCCGCCGGTTTCATAGCTTACCAGCCAAGCTTAACGTATGTCTTACGTTCGAGCTAATGAAGTAGTTGCGAAGTATTATTTCCGGCTGCGTCATTTTTGCTTAGTTTGCCTGGAAATTTCGCGTTTCGCCGACGCGGCGACGGTCCGGGCCGTTAACTCTTGGGTTAAGTTCCCTGATCCTTTACCCCCATTGGAGGGGGGAGTCCAGATGATCGCAATTCATAGGGCTAGGGGGCAAAGAGGCTCGGCGAGCTGAAGTGTCCTAAGTCCCCTCAGGTGTCCTAGGTGCGGGTTCGATTAGGACAGCACCCAAGGGCGGTGCTGTCCCGCCGATCCGGCATCGCTCTGGACACCGCCGCCTTGATCCGTGGCCGTCCCACCCCCAGCCAGGGCGCCATGCCGTCCGCCCGAGCGCGGCGGCGCAATGTGCTGGGTGCCTTCAAGGTTCCGCAAGCGGAGCGGGTGGCCGGGCGCAATATCCTGTTGGTGGACGATGTCCTGACCACCGGGGCAAACGCCGAAGCCGCCAGCCGGGCCCTGAAACGGGCGGGGGCGGCAAAAGTTCAGGTCCTGGCGCTGGCCCGCGTTGTCCGGGCGGCGGAGATGCCTATATAGAATCATCCTAGCATCGGTTCAGGCCATGAAACCCGTCACCATCTACACCACCCCGATCTGTCCTTATTGCGCCCGCGCCAAGTCGCTGCTGGGCAAGAAAGGCGCGGCCTATGACGAAGTGGATGTGATGATGGACAACAAGGCGATGAACGAAATGCTGGAAAAATCCGGCGGCGCCCGCACCGTGCCGCAGATATTCATCGGCGACACCCATGTCGGTGGCAGCGACGAGCTTTATGCGCTGGAACGCGAAGGCAAGCTCGACGCCTTGTTGGCCTAGGTGGGGGCTCGCATGACAAAATTCCGCGCCGCCTGCGTCCAGCTTCGCTCCGGCGAGGATGTTGCGGAAAATATCCGGGATACCGAAAAGCTTATTCGCGATGCGGCGCGCGGCGGGGCGCAGTTTGTCGCCACGCCCGAAAATACCAGCCTGATGGCGGCCGATGGCGGCGCCAAGCTCTCCCAATCCTTTGATGAAGCCCATGACAAGGCGCTGCCGGCTTTTGCAGGACTGGCAAAGGAACTGGGCCTCTGGCTGCTGGTCGGATCACTGGCGATCAAGGTGAATGACAGCAAGACCGCCAACCGCTCTTTCCTGATAGGCCCGGACGGCGCAATCAAGGCACGCTACAGCAAGATACATCTCTTCGATGTTGATCTGGCGGGCGGCGAGAGCTACCGGGAATCCAGCACGGTGGCGGGCGGCGATACCGGGGTGTTGGCCCAGACGCCCTGGGGCGAGATCGGACTTTCCATCTGTTACGACATGCGCTTTCCGCGCCTTTATCGCACCCTTGCCAAGAAAGGCGCCTTCGCCTTCACCGCGCCATCGGCATTTACCGTTCCCACCGGTCAGGCGCACTGGCATGTGCTGCTGCGGGCGCGGGCGATTGAAAACGGCGCCTTCATGATCGCGCCAGCCCAAGGCGGCACTCACGCCAATGGCCGCAAGACCTATGGCCACAGCCTGATCGTGGATCCCTGGGGAACCGTGCTGGCGGAAGCGGGAACCGAGTCGGGCATGATATTCGCCGATATCGATCCCGCCCTGTCGGCGGCGGCGCGAGCGAAAATCCCCAGCCTGCAGCATGACCGGGACTTTACGGTTCCGTGAACCGCGTCCCAATTGGCACGCCGACACTTGCCAAATAATTCCGCTCGCCTAGAGTCCCCATTCGGCCTGGGGGCAGGCCGTTGGAGCGTTGTCGAAGTGATTGTCTACAGTTTGCGTTGCAAGAACGGCCACGAGTTCGAGGGCTGGTTCCGCGATAGCGCGTCGTTCGACGCGCAATCGGGCCAGGGTTCGCTGTGCTGCCCAACCTGCAATTCCCGCCGCGTGGAAAAAGCCATCATGGCGCCGGCCGTTTCGTCCGGCCGCAGCGCGCAGAAGGCGCATGCCGAAGGCAAGTCGATGCGCCAGTTCATGACGGGCCTGCGCAAATATGTGCAGGAAAATGCCGAATATGTCGGCCCGAATTTTGCCGAGGACGCGCGCAAGATTCATTATGGCGAGACCTCCGACCGCCACATCTACGGCGAGACCACGGCCGAAGAAGCCCAGTCGCTGGTGGAAGAAGGCGTGGACGTGGCGCCCTTGCCGCCCGACATAGACGGGGCAAATTGATCAAGCGCTAGCGCGCGGCCACGATCATGTAGTTGACGTCCACATCGGACGATAATTTCCAAGCCCAATTCAGCGGATCAAAAGAAACACCCTGTGTTTTCAGGATGCTTAAGCCGGTGTCTTCAAGCTTCGCACGAAGGTCGGCGGGGGCCATGAAGCGGTTCCAGTCATGGGTGCCGCGCGGCAGCCAGTTCAGGACATACTCCGCCCCGATCTTGGCCAGGGCCAGGGATTTGAGGGTCTTGTTCAAGGTGGCGACCACGGTGATGCCGCCCGGCTTCACCAGCCCCGAACAGGCCGCCAGATAGCTGGCGACATCGGCAACATGCTCGACCACTTCCATGTTCAGGACCACATCGAATCGGAGGTCCTCGGCCAACAACATTTCGGCGGTGGCGGCCCGGTAAATCACCGCCACCCCGGTCTGGGCGGCATGGGCCCGGGCGGTGCCGATATTGCGTTCCGAAGCATCCACCCCGGTGACGGCAAAGCCCAGCCGGGCCATGGGCTCGCTCAGCAATCCGCCGCCGCAACCTATGTCCAGCAGGGACAGGCCCTCGAAAGGCCGAAGGCCGGAGCGGCCAAACCGGGCGGCGGCTTCCCGCCGGATGAATTCCAGCCGGATGGGGTTGAATTTGTGCAGCGGGGCGAATTTCCCGCTAGGGTCCCACCACTCCGCCGCGATGGCCGAGAATTTGGCCACTTCTGCCGGATCAACCGAGCTGTCGGGGGAGGCGGTTTTCAGGGTCATTTCAAGGGTTGAGCGCGGGGGCGGCCCCGTTTATGTAGGCCGCCGCAAAGCTTGGGGCAAATATGGCGATCATCGCGATGAAATTCGGGGGCACTTCGGTGGCCGACCTGGACCGCATTCGCCATGTCGCCGGACTGGTCAAGCGGGAAGTAGAGCGCGGCAACAAGGTGGCGGTGGTGGTCTCCGCCATGGCCGGGGAAACCAACAAACTGGTGGGCTGGACCAATGAGGCGGCAAGACCGCCCGTCGAAGGCATCCCCATGGAAGGCAGTGGCGGCAAGGTGCTACAGCCCATTCCCGACCAGCGTGAGTATGACGTGGTGGTGGCGTCCGGCGAACAGGTGACCAGCGGCCTGCTGGCCATCACCCTCAATGCCATGGGGGTGAAGGCGCGCTCCTGGCTGGGTTGGCAGGTGCCGATTGAAACCTCGGCCGTGCACGGCTCGGCCCGCATCGAAGGCGTTCCCGCATTTGAAATGAAACGCGCCATCGAAGGCGGCGAGGTTGCGGTGGTGGCGGGGTTCCAGGGCGTGGCGCCGGGCCATCGCATTTCCACCCTGGGACGCGGCGGCTCGGACACCAGCGCCGTGGCCGTGGCGGCCGGAATCCAGGCCGCCCGCTGCGACATCTATACCGATGTGGATGGCGTCTATACCACCGACCCGCGTATCGTGCCCAAGGCGCGGCGGCTGGAAAAAATCGCCTTCGAGGAAATGCTGGAAATGGCCTCGCTGGGGGCCAAGGTGCTGCAGACCCGCTCGGTCGAGATCGCCATGCTGCACCGGGTGCCGACGCGGGTGCTTTCGACCTTTACGCCCGATGTGGGCGGGACTTTGCTTTGCGACGAGGAAGATATCGTGGAAAAGAAACCGGTTACCGGCATCGCCTATAGCCGCGACGAAGCCAAGATCACCCTGCACAAGATTCCGGACCGGCCGGGAATCGCGGCCTCGATATTCGGTCCGCTGGCCGATGCCGGCGTCAATGTGGACATGATCGTGCAGAATGTCTCGGAGGACGGCAAGAAAACCGACCTCACTTTCACCGTATCGCGCAGCGAGCTGGCACGCGCCCTGGCGGCCATCGAAAAGCATGCGGCGGCTATCGGCTATCGCGACGTCACCCATGCCGCCGATGTCGCCAAGGTTTCGATCATCGGCATCGGCATGCGGGCACATCCCGGCGTCGCCCAGATGATGTTCCGCACCCTGTCGGACAAGGGCATCAACATTCAGGTGATCTCGACCTCCGAGATCAAGGTCAGCGTGCTGATCGCCGAGGAATATGTCGAGCTGGCGGTGCGGGCGCTGCATTCCGCCTATGAGTTGGACGCCGCCTGAGACATAATATCACGGATTCTATCGAGGTTGGTGGATGACGGTGGCCGTCGGAGGTCCGCGCCTGCTTTTGCGCCGCCTGCGCGAAATCATGGCGGAGCAGACCAGCGCCCAGATGCGCCTGGACAAGCTTGTCACGGTCATCGCCTCCAACATGGTGGCGGAGGTCTGTTCCATCTATCTGCGCCGCGCCGGCAAGGTGCTGGAACTGTTTGCCACCGAGGGCCTGAACCGCGCCGCCGTTCATACCACCCGCCTGAAGGAAGGCGAGGGCCTGGTCGGCCTGGTCAGTGAAACCGCCGAGGCGGTCAACCTGTCGGACGCGCCCTCGGACCCGCATTTCTCGTACCGCCCGGAAACCGGCGAGGATCCCTTCAAGAGCTTCCTGGGCGTGCCCATCGTGCGCGGCGGCCAGGTGTTCGGCGTGCTGGTGGTGCAGAACAAGGCCGAGCGCATCTATGCCGAAGAAGAGGTCGAGGCGTTGCAGACCGTCGCCATGGTGCTGGCCGAAGTGGTGGCGCAGGGCGGCTTCTTCAATGTTGCCGAGCTGGACGAGCCGGAACTGCGCACCGACCGGCCGCGCAAGTTCATGGGCGACGGCCTGTCGGACGGCGTGGCGGTCGGCCATGTCGTGCTGCATGAGCCGCGCGTCAAGGTCGACCGCATGATCGCCGACAATCCGGTGGAGGAACTCAAGCGCCTGGAAGAGGCCATCGCCAGCTTGCGCGAGTCCGTGGACCAGATGCTGGTGTCGTCGGAACTGGACCTGACGGGTGAGGGGCGCGAAGTCATCGAAGCCTACCGGTTGTTTGCCTATGACCAGGGCTGGCGTCAGCGCATGCGCGACGCGGTGCGCACCGGCCTGACGGCGGAAGCCTCGGTCGAGCGCGTGCAGGACGAAACCCGCCTTCGGGTCCAGCGCCTGGGCGATCCCATCCTGCGCGAACGGGCGCATGATTTCGACGATCTGGCGCGGCGGCTGCTGCGCCATCTCACCGGCGACAGCGGCCAGCAGCAATTGCCGCGCGGCGCCATCCTGGTGGCGCGCAACATGGGTCCGGCGGAGCTACTGGACTATGGCCGCGAGAAATTGCTGGGACTGGCGCTGGAAGACGCCGCCTCCACCAGCCATGTCGCCATCGTCGCCCGCTCGATGGGCCTGCCGCTGGTGTCGTCGTTGGAGGGCATCGCCGACAATGCCCGCAGCGGCGACGCCATCGTGGTGGACGGCGAAACCGGCGAGGTGCATCTGCGCCCGCCCATCGAGATTGTCGCCGCTTTCGAGGAAAAACGCGGACTGCGCGTCCAGGCGCAGGCGCGCTTCGCCGCCATCCGCGACCTGCCCGCCATCACCAAGGACGGCGTGGCGATCAAGCTGATGATGAATGCGGGCCTGGAATTCGACATGCCGCATTTGAAGGAATCCGGCGCCGACGGCATCGGCCTGTTCCGCACCGAACTTCAGTTCATGATCGGCGAGACCATGCCGCGCCTGGCCGACCAGCGCGCCTTCTACAAATCCATATTCGATGCGGCGGGCGACAAGCCGGTGGTGTTCCGCACCCTGGATCTGGGCGGCGACAAGGTGCTGCCCTATGCCCGCTGGGAGCGGGAGGAAAATCCCGCCCTGGGCTGGCGCGCCATCCGCATCGCGCTGGATCGTCCCGCGCTGCTGCGCTACCAGGTGCGCGCGCTGCTGGAAGCTGCGCAGGGACGCACGCTGCGCATCCTTTTGCCGATGGTGTCGGACGTGGATGAGTTCAACCGCGGCCGCGCCCTGATCGACCGGGAACTGGAGCGGGCACGGTTGCTCAACCAGACGCGTCCTACCCAGGTGCTGGTCGGCGCCATGCTGGAAGTGCCGGCGCTGGCCTTCATGCTGCCGCAGCTGATGCGTTCGGCCGATTTCGTCTCCATCGGTTCCAACGATTTGCTGTCATTGGCCTTTGCCGTGGACCGCACCAATCCGCGCGTGGCGCGGCGCTACGACAACCTCAATCCCGCCTCGCTCACCCTGATCCGCCTGATCGTGCAGAGCGCGGCGGAGAATAGCGGCGATCTTTCCCTTTGCGGCGAGATGGCGGGACGGCCGCTGGACGCCATGGCGCTGCTGGGGCTGGGCCTTCGGACCCTTTCCATGCAGCCGGGACAGATCGGTCCGATCAAGACCATGATCCGCAGCCTGAACATCAGCGAGATTTCCAGCTTTGTGGACCGGCTCTGCGGCCGCACCGACCACTCCTTGCGCACCCGGTTGGCGGCCTTCGCGGCGGAACGCGGCATTGTCCTGAAATAGAGCCGGGGAACCTGTTGCAGATGCGAAGGTTGTTCTGGCCCCGGATTTTCGGATAAGGTCTCCCAGGGGCCAACAATTGCAGGCAAAAGCCGGTTTTCCGGGATTTTTTGACCTTCGAGAGCCTTCTGAACCATGACGAAGGTCACGCAAATGAGTTTTGACGAAGACGGCGGCGCGGGCCGCCGCCGCATCCATTTGCGCGAAATTTCCGGCGACAGCGAAGCGCCGCTGGAAACAGTGGGCCAGGATTTGCGCGCCGCGCGCCTGCGCCGGGGCGACGACCTGGCCACGGTTTCCCGTTCCCTCAAGATCCGCAAGGACCATCTGGAAGCGGTGGAGGAAGACAATTTCGCGGGGTTGCCCGGCAAGACCTATGCGATCGGCTTTGTGCGTTCCTATTCCGGTTACCTGGGGCTGGACGTCGCCAAGACGGTGGAGCGCTACAAGCAGGAAATTTCCGGCCGGCATGATGAACATCACCAGCCGAGTGATAACAGCTTCCATGTCGAGGAACAGCGGCGCCTGCCTTATGGCTGGCGCATCGTTGCGGGCATTGTCGGATTGGCGCTGATCTACGGCGTCTGGCACCTGGTTTCGGCGGGGCCCACCGCCCAGCCCGTGCCGGCGCCGCCCTCGCTGTCGCCGCCGCGTCCGCAGGTCGTTGCCGTGACCAAGCCGGAGCCGCCTGCAGAGGCTTCCACCGGCGACAGTGCGATTCCGCCGCCCGCCGAAAACACCGCGCCGGCCCAGAGTCCTCAGCCGGCGGAGCCGAATGCCGGCAATAATTCGTCCGGCGTCATCGCCGCGGCCCCGACCAACGGCCGGGCCGTGCCGCCGCCGGCAGTCCCGGCAGTTCCGCCTGCCTCAACGATCACCGCTTCGGGTGAAGTCTACGGCCAGAACAATGTCAAACCGCGCGTCGTCCTGCACGCCCGGGGTGATACCCGCCTCACGGTGCGCGGCGCGGACGGAACCCTCTATCTCAACCGCGACCTCAAATCCGGCGATTCGTACCAGGTGCCAAATATCCCCGGCCTGTCGCTTGCGACCAGTGACGCGGGCGCGGTGGACGTGGTGGTGGACGGCCTGGACAAGGGCCGGGTGGGGCAAAACCAGCAGATTCTGGGCCATGTTTCTCTTGAACCGCAATCGCTTGTCGATCGGTTCAATACGCACTAAGGAAGCGTCATGAGCGTTCGTGCCTATCGCGACATTCACCGGCGCAAGTCGCGCCAGATCATGGTCGGCAATGTGCCGGTCGGCGGGGATTCGCCGATCACGGTCCAGACGATGACCAACACCATCACCGGCGATGCCCGCGCCACCATCGAACAGATTCGCGGCATCGTGGAAGCCGGCGCCGATATCGTGCGCGTGTCCTGCCCGGACGAAGACGCCACCAGGGCGATGAAGGCCATTACCAAGGCTTCCGAGATTCCCGTCGTTGCGGACATTCATTTTCACTACAAGCGCGCCATCGAGGCGGCGGTGAATGGCGCCGCCTGCCTGCGCATCAATCCCGGCAATATCGGCAGCGCCCAGCGGGTGCGCGAAGTGGTGCAGGCGGCCAAGGATCACGGCTGCTCCATGCGCATCGGCGTCAATGCCGGTTCGCTGGAGCCCGACCTGCTGGAGAAATATGGCGAGCCGTGCCCCGAAGCCATGGTCGAGAGCGCGCTCAATCATGCCCGCATTCTCGATGACCTGGATTTCCACGAATACAAGATATCGGTGAAGGCGTCCGACCCGTTTCTGGCGGTGGCCGCCTACCAGGCCCTGTCGGAAGCGATTGACTGCCCGCTGCATGTCGGCATCACCGAGGCGGGCGGAATGATCTCGGGCACTGTCAAATCCTCCATCGGCATGGGCATGCTGCTGTGGAGCGGCATCGGCGACACTATCCGCGTCTCGCTGTCCGCCGATCCGGTGGAAGAAGTGCGGGTCGGCTTCGATATCCTCAAATCGCTCAATTTGCGCCACCGCGGCGTCAACATCGTGTCCTGCCCCAGCTGCGCCCGCCAGGGCTTCAATGTGATCGAGACAGTCAAGACGCTGGAAGAAAAGCTCAAGCATATCGCCACGCCCATGTCGCTTTCGATCATCGGCTGCGTCGTCAACGGCCCGGGCGAGGCCAAGGAAACCGATCTGGCCTTCACCGGCGGCGGCGCGGGCAAGGGCCATGGCATGATCTATCTCAACGGCAAGCCCGCCTATAAGCTCGGCAATGACGATCTGGTCAGCCATGTCGTCGAGCTGTGCGAGAAGAAGGCCGCCGAAATCGAGGCGCTGCGTAATGGAGCGCCCCTAGAAGCTGCGCAGTAGCGACGCTTCATGATTCCTGCCGCCAAACTGGAGCGCCTGCTCGACCGTTTTGCCGCCATTGAAAGCGAAATGGCGTCGGGCGCGTCCGGTCCGGCGTTTGTCAAACTCTCCCGCGAACATGCCGAGCTTGCCCCGGTGATCGAGGCGGCGCGCGCCCATCGCAGCGTCCAGACCCAGCTGGAAGGCGCCGAGGCGATGATTGCCGATGCCGCCACCGAGTCCGAGATGCGTGGGCTGGCGGAGCAGGAACGCGCCGAATTGCGCGAAAAGTTGGCGGCGCTGGACCACCAGCTCAAGATTCAGCTGCTGCCGCGCGACGCGGCGGATTCCTCATCCGCCATCGTGGAAATCCGCGCCGGCACCGGTGGCGACGAGGCCGCCCTGTTCGCCGGCGACCTTCTGGGCATGTATCAGCGCTATTGCGCGCTGCAGGGATGGAAGACGGAAATCCTCTCGCTCAGCGAGAGCGATCTGGGCGGTTACAAGGATGCCACTCTGGAGGTGGAAGGCCGCGGCGCCTATGCCAAGCTGAAATATGAAAGCGGCGTGCACCGTGTCCAGCGCGTGCCCGCCACGGAAAACCAGGGCCGCATTCACACTTCGGCGGCGACGGTGGCGGTGCTGCCCGAGGCCGAGGATGTGGACGTGGATATTCAGGACAAGGACCTGCGCATCGACACCTACCGCGCCCAGGGCGCCGGCGGCCAGCATGTCAACAAGACCGACAGCGCCGTGCGCATCACCCACATCCCGACCAATACGGTGGTGGCGATGCAGGAAGAAAAATCCCAGCACAAGAACAAGGCCAAGGCGATGATGCTGCTGAAGGCCAAGATCTACGACGCCGAGCGCAAGCGGGTGGATTTGGCGCGCGCCACCGAACGCAAGAGCCTGGTGGGATCGGGCGACCGCAGCGAACGCATCCGCACCTACAATTTCCCGCAAGGCCGCGTTACCGACCACCGCATCAACCTGACGCTCTACAATCTGTCGCGCATCATCAGCGGCGACGAACTGTCCGAGATCGTGGATGCGCTGGTGGCGCAGGACCAGGCCGACAAGCTGGCCGAGTTTGAAGCGGCGGAATCGTGATCTTCGATGAGGCGGTCCGGCAGCTGGCAGCTGCGGGCGTGGAAAGCCCTCGCACCGAGGCGCGGCTTCTTTACGCTTACGCGCTGGGGGTCCGGCGCGACGATACGCTGTCCGCCGGTCTGGCACCGTCTGCGGAGCAGGCGGCGGCATTTGCCGCGATGGTGGCGCGGCGCGTCACGCGCGAACCCTTCGCCTATGTCACCGGTCACAAGGAATTCTGGAGCCTGGATTTCGTCGTCGGCCCCGGTGTGCTGGTGCCGCGCCCCGAAACCGAGACTTTGATCGAGGAAGCGCTTCGCGTCATCCCGGACAAGAACACGCCGATGGCGATTGCCGATCTTGGCACGGGTTCGGGAGCCCTGTTGATCGCAGCCTTGAAGGAATTTCCCCGTGCCGCCGGGCTGGCGCTGGACTCGTCGCCCGAGGCGCTGGGTTATGCCAGGCGCAATGTCTTCGCTCATGGCTTGTCGGACCGCGCCAAGCTGCGGCTGGACGATTGGGGTGCCGCGCCGCAGGGCAGTTTCGATCTGGTCTTTTCCAATCCGCCCTATATTCCCTCGGCGGAGATTGCTGGGCTGGACCCCGAAGTTTCCCGCTTTGAACCACGTGCCGCCCTGGATGGCGGGGGAGATGGGCTGGACGCCTATCGCGCCCTGGCGGTCCTGCTGCCGAAAATGCTGAAAACGGGTGGACGGGCGATTCTGGAAATCGGCGCCGGACAGGCCGTGGATCCCCTGTTTGAGGGTTCCGGGCTGCGCCTGGCGGGGATAGCCCCCGATCTGGCGGGTATTCCGCGGGCCCTAGTGCTGGAAAAAGCTTGATCCAGCCCTTGGAAAAAGCAGCCGGATACACTAGGTTAGGTGTAATGGAATCGTGAGATTCCGCCCGAGGATGCTGCGAAAGCACACGGGCTGGTCGCCGCGAAGACGCGGTGGCAGGGGCATCTAAAGCGAACTTTGGATTGTGCCGGGCAGCATTTCGCTATGCCTGAGCGCAAGGAAACAAAGGCAATTTTTTGACACAACACAATGGTGCATTCGTGAAACGCTCTCGTAGAGGCGGCCGCAGGCCGCAACATAATAATGGCGGCGGTGGTGGCGGCGGCGGCGGCGGTGGCAACAATGGCGGCGGCGGCGGCTTTAATCCCAACCGCACCTTTGATTCCTCCGGCCCGGAAGTGAAGATTCGCGGCTCCGCAGCCCATGTTTACGAAAAATACCTGCAGCTGGCCCGTGATTCCAACAGTTCGGGCGACCGGGTCACGGCCGAGAATTATCTTCAGCATGCGGAGCATTATTTCCGCATCATGGCGGCCCAGCAGGCCCAGGCGGCGCAATATGCCGCCCAGCAGGCGGCGCAGAATCCCAATCGGTCGTCCGATGGCCAGCCCCAGCCCCAGACGGCGGCGCCCCAGCAGGCGTCCCAGCCGGGCAGTGGTCCCTCTTTCTCCCTGACCGAAGGCGGCGAGAGCGAGGAAGAAGGCGAAGACGCCGAAGCCAATTAATTTTGGCCTTCCGCTTCGCCATTTGAGGCCGATCAAGGGCGTTAATCGCCCGGTACTTTAGTATTCCCTTTGGGCACTTGCACCGAGGGTTCCACCTTCCCATATCTGCCGGGAACGGCGCTCCCAGCGAGGCCGTATCTTAAGGATGCCTGCGCCCGTTCCGGGGCAGGCGGGAGGCAGTATGGATATCGAGAAATTCACCGAGCGTTCGCGCGGCTTCATTCAGTCGGCGCAGAATCTGGCCCTGCGCGAGGGCAACCAGCAATTTATCCCCGAACATCTTCTCAAGGTCCTGATCGACGATGAGGAAGGGTTGGCGGCGCGGCTGATCGGCGTGGCCGGCGGCAATGACCGCACCGTGCGCAGCGGCGTGGAAGCGGCGCTGAAGAAGCTGCCGAAAGTGGAAGGCGGCTCCGGCCAGGTCTATCTGGCGCAGGACACCGCCAAGCTGCTCGACAATGCCGAACAGATCGCCAAAAAAGGCGGCGACAGTTTCGTCACCGCCGAATATCTGCTGCTGGCGCTGGTCCTGGCATCGGGGACCGGGGCCGCGAAAATCCTCAAAGAGGCCGGCGTCACGGCGCAAGGCCTCAACAAGGCGATTGCCGATCTGCGCCAGGGCCGCACCGCTGACAGCGCCACCGCGGAAAACGCCTATGACGCGCTCAAGAAATATGCCCGCGACCTGACCGAACTGGCCCGCACCGGCAAGCTCGATCCGGTGATCGGCCGCGACGAGGAAATCCGCCGCACCATCCAGGTGCTCAGCCGCCGCACCAAGAACAATCCGGTGCTGATCGGCGAGCCCGGCGTGGGCAAGACCGCGATTGCCGAAGGCCTGGCACTGCGCATCGTCAATGGCGATGTTCCCGAAAGCCTGCGCGACAAGAAATTGATGGCGCTGGACATGGGCTCGCTGATCGCCGGCGCCAAGTTCCGCGGCGAATTCGAGGAGCGGTTGAAGGCCGTGCTGAACGAAGTCACCGGGGCCGCGGGCAGCGTTATCCTGTTCATTGACGAGATGCATACTCTTGT
>CAIOFO010000094.1 GCA_903857685.1 uncultured Alphaproteobacteria bacterium | reverse complement strand
GGGCGACAATGTCTCCTGCGAAGTCGAACTGATCGTCCCCATCGCGATGGAAGAGAAGCTGCGCTTCGCCATCCGCGAAGGCGGCCGGACCGTCGGCGCGGGCGTCGTTGCCAAGATCATCAAGTAAGCGGACCGGTTCGAAGGAATTCCAGAAATGCAAAATCAGAATATCCGCATCAGGCTGAAAGCCTTCGACCACCGGATTCTCGACAATTCGACGCGGGAGATCGTCAACACGGCAAAGCGCACCGGCGCGCAGGTGCGGGGCCCCATTCCGCTCCCCACCGGCATCGAGCGTTTTACCGTCAACCGTTCGGCCCATGTCGACAAGAAGAGCCGTGAACAGTTCGAAATCCGGACGCATAAGCGTCTTCTCGACATTATCGACCCCACTCCCCAAACCGTGGACGCGCTGATGAAGCTCGACCTGGCGGCGGGCGTGGACGTCGAGATCAAGCTGTAAGGAGCGTCAGGTGCGCACAGGCGTCATCACGCAGAAGATCGGCATGACCCGTCTATTCCAGGCGGACGGTACCCATGTTCCGGTCACTGTTCTCAAACTCGACGGCTGCGCCGTCATCAGCACCCGTACCAAGGAGAAGGACGGCTATACCGCCGTGCAGCTCGGGTCGGGTTTCGCGAAACCCAAGAATGCCAGCAAGGCCGAACGCGGCCAGTTCGCCAAGGCTGAGCTCGAGCCCCGCAAGAAGGTGGCCGAATTCCGCATTGACGAAAAGAACATGCTGGAAGTGGGCGACGCCATTCAGGCCGATCACTTTGTCGTCGGCCAGAAGGTGGACGTGCAGGGTGTCACCAAGGGCCGCGGCTTCACCGGCGCCATGAAGCGCTGGAATTTCCGCGGTTTGGAAGCCAGCCATGGCGTTTCGATCAGCCATCGCTCGCTGGGCGGCACCGGCGGCCGCCAGGATCCGGGCAAGACCTTCAAGAACAAGAAGATGCACGGCCATTACGGCGTCGAAAACATCACCACCCAGAATCTGGAAGTGGCGAAAGTGGACGTCGAACGCGGCCTGATCATGGTGCGCGGCGCGGTGCCGGGCTCCAAGGGCGGCTGGGTTATGATCCGCGATGCCGTCAAGAAGCCGCACAAGAGCCTGCCGATGCCTGCTTCGGTCAAGAAGCGCGAAGGCAAGGCCGATGCCGCTCCGGCTGCCGAAGAACAGAAGGCTGAGGGCTGAACATGAAAACCAAGGTCCTTAATCTCGACAACAAGTCGTCCGGCGACGTGGAACTGAACGACGCGATCTTCGGCCTGGAGCCGCGCGCCGACCTGATCCAGCGCGTCGTGGTGTGGCAGCTCGCCAAGCGTCGTTCCGGCCAGCACAAGGTGCTGACCCGCGCCGAGGTGAACCGCACCAAGAAGAAGATGTACAAGCAGAAGGGCACCGGCCAGGCCCGCCACGGCGCGCGCTCCGCGCCGCTGTTCGTGGGCGGCGCCAAGGCGATGGGCCCGGTGGCGCACAGCCATGAATTCGACCTGCCCAAGAAGGTGAAGGCGCTGGGCCTGCGCCATGCCTTGTCGGCCAAGGCCAAGGACGGCTCGATCGTCGTTCTGGACGAAGCCAAAAGCAAGGACATCAAGACCGGCACCCTGGCCAAGCAGTTCGGCAAGATGAATGTCAGCCGCGCCCTGGTGGTGGACGGCGAATTCGACAAGAACTTCCAGCTGTCGGCGCGCAATCTCAGCAACGTTTCGCTGCTGTCGGTCGCGTGCATCAATGTCTACGACATCATGAGAAGCGACAAGCTGGTGCTGACCACTGCCGCCATCAAAGCGATCGAGGCGCGCCTGGCATGAGCACGAATTATGACGTCATCCTCTCGCCGGTGATCACGGAAAAGGCCACGCGCCTGACCGAAGCCAACCAGGTTGTGTTCCGCGTGACGCTGGACGCCACCAAGCCGATGATCGCCAAGGCCATCACTGACCTGTTCAAGGTCAAGGTGAAGGCGGTCAATACCGTGATCGTCAAGGGCAAGCGCAAGCTGGCCCGCGGCAAGCGCTACACACGCAGTGATTTCAAGAAAGCGATCGTGACCCTCGAAGAGGGCCACCAGATCGATATTACGACGGGTCTCTAAGCCATGGCTCTGAAACAATTCAAACCGACGACCCCCGGCCAGCGCCAATTGGTGCTGGTGGACAGGACCGGCTTGCACAAGGGCGGCCCCGTCAAGGCGCTGACCGAAGGCAAGCATTCCAAGGGCGGCCGCAACAACACCGGCCGCATCGTGGTGCGTTACCAGGGCGGTGGTCACAAGCAGCGCTATCGCCTGATTGACTTCAAGCGCCGCAAGTTCGACCAGCCCGCGCTGGTGGAACGCCTGGAATATGATCCCAACCGCACCAGCTTCATCGCCCTGATCAAGTACAAGGATGGCGAGCAGGCCTATATCCTTGCGCCGCAGCGCCTGGCCGTCGGCGACACGGTGGTGTCGGGCGACAAGGTGGACGTCAAGCTGGGCAACGCCATGCCGCTGGGCGCCATGCCGATCGGCACCATCATCCACAATATCGAGATGAAGCCGGGCAAGGGCGGCCAGATCGCCCGTTCCGCCGGCACCTATGCCCAGTATCTCGGCCGCGATGCCGGTTATGCGTTGGTGCGTCTCAACTCTTCGGAAGTGCGCAAGATCCCGCTGACCTGCATGGCGACGATCGGCGCGGTTTCCAATCCCGATCACATGAACGAAATCATCGGCAAGGCCGGCCGCAATGTCTGGAAGGGCAAGCGCCCCCATGTCCGCGGCACCGCGATGAACCCGATCGACCATCCGCATGGCGGCGGCGAAGGCCGCACCAAGGGCGGCCGTCATCCGGTCACGCCCTGGGGCAAGCCGACCAAGGGCGCCAAGACCCGCAAGAATAAGCGCACCACGAAATTCATCGTGCGTACGCGTAAAGGCAAGGCACAAGGGTAAGATATGACTCGCTCCGTTTGGAAAGGCCCCTTCGTTGACGGTTATCTGCTCAAGAAAGCAGAAGCCGCCCGTTCGTCCGGCCGCAAGGATGTGATCAAGACTTGGTCGCGCCGTTCGACCATCCTGCCGCAATTCGTCGGCGTGACCTTCGGCGTCTATAACGGCCACAAGCATATCCCGGTGCTGGTTACCGAGGACATGGTCGGCCACAAGCTGGGCGAATTCTCGCCCACCCGCACCTTCCACAGCCACTCCGCGGCTTCGGGTGGCGGCGCCGCCGGCGGCGACAAGAAAGCGAAGAGGGCGTAATGGGCAAGGAATCCCGCGCGCGCGTGCTCAAGGACCATCAGGCGATGGCGATTGGCCGCAACATCCGCGTCTCTCCCCGCAAGCTCAACCTGGTCGCCCAGACCATCCGCGGCAAGCGGGTGGAACGCGCCCTCAACGAACTCAGCTTTTCGCCCAAGCGCATCGCCAAGGACGTCAAGAAGATCCTGCAGTCGGCCATCGCCAATGCCGAGAATAACCACGATCTGGATGTGGATGACCTGGTGGTGAGCGAAGCCAGCGTCGGCAAGAATCTGGTGATGAAGCGCTTCCATCCCCGTGCCCGCGGCAATGCCGGCGGCATCGAGAAGTTCTTCAGCCAGATCACGATCATCGTCGAAGAAAAGCGCGAAGAAGAACCCTCGAAAGCGGAAGCCAAGGCTGATGGAAAGCCGGCGGCCAAGACATCCAAGGGCAAGGCGCCCGCCAAGAATGCCGCCGCCAAAAAACCGGCCAAGGCGAAGGAGAAGAAGTAATGGGTCAGAAGGTCAATCCGACCGGGCTGCGCCTCGGCATCAACCGCACCTGGGACTCGCGCTGGTACGCGGGCAAGAAGGAGTACGGCAAGCTCCTGCAGGAAGACATCAAGATCCGCGCCTATCTGAGCGACAAGCTCAAGGCGGCTGGCGTCTCGCGCGTGGTGATCGAACGGCCGCACAAGAAGTGCCGCGTGACCATTCATTCGGCGCGCCCCGGCGTGGTGATCGGCAAGAAGGGCGCCGACATCGACAAGCTGAAGGCCGATGTGCAGAAATTCACCGCCGATGAAGTTCACCTCAACATTGTCGAAATCCGCAAGCCGGAAGTGGACGCCAAGCTGGTGGCCGAAAACATCGCCCAGCAGCTGGAACGCCGCGTTGCGTTCCGCCGCGTCATGAAGCGTTCGGTGCAGACCGCCATGCGCCTGGGCGCGCTGGGCATCCGCATCACCTGCTCGGGCCGCCTGGGCGGGGCCGAAATCGCGCGCGTGGAATGGTACCGCGAAGGCCGCGTGCCGCTGCACACCCTGCGTGCCGACATCGACTATGGCATCGCCACCGCTTTCACCACCTATGGCACCTGCGGCGTCAAGG
>CAIOFO010000093.1 GCA_903857685.1 uncultured Alphaproteobacteria bacterium | reverse complement strand
CCGCCGGCGACTCGGGCATGTCGGTGGTGTTGCGCGTGAGCTCGTAGGCCGGGCCAAAGCCCGCGCTACGCCCCGAAGGAAGTCGCCTTGCAGGACGGACCCTTATGATTCTCGTTGACGGAGTACCCGCATGAGCAACTACCAGGCCCCGCTCGCCGACATCCGCTTCATCCTCGAGAACCTGGCCGGACTCGCCGACATCGCCCGTCTGCCCGGCTGCGAGGAGGCGAGCCCGGACCTGGTCGCCGCCATCCATGAACAGGCCGGCAAGTTCGCCGCCGGCGTTCTCGCGCCCTTGAACGCGGTGGGCGACCGCGAGGCTTGCCGCCTCGACCATGGTCGGGTGGTCATGCCTGCGGGCTGGCATGACGCCTATCGGCAGTTCGCCGCCGCGGGCTGGCCAGGCTTGTCGCTGCCCGTCGCGCACGGCGGACAGGGCATGCCCAGGATCGTCTCCGCCGCGGTGGCGGAAATGTGGGCCTCCGCCAACATGGCCTTCGCCATGCTGCCGCAACTCAACGTCGGCGAATCCGAGGCCTTGATGCTGGCGGCCAGCGAGGAACTCAAGGCGACCTACCTGGCGAAGCTGGTCAGCGGCGAGTGGGCCGGCACCATGAATCTCACCGAGCCGCAGGCCGGCTCGGATCTCTCGGGCATTCGCAGCAAGGCGGAGCCGCAGGACGACGGCCGCTTCCGCATCTTCGGCCAGAAGATCTTCATTTCCTACGGCGAGCACGAGTTGACGGAAAACATCGTGCACCTCGTCCTAGCCCGCCTGCCGGACGCGCCGCCGGGCGTCAAGGGCATTTCCCTGTTTCTCGTGCCCAAGTTCATGGTCCTGGCCGACGGCACGCTGGGCGAGCGAAACGATGTCCGCTGCATCGCCATCGAGCACAAGCTCGGCATCCGCGCCAGCCCGACCTGCGCCATGAGCTTCGGCGAGCAGGGCGGTGCGGTCGGCTTCCTGGTCGGCGCACCGAATCACGGCCTGGAAATCATGTTCGTCATGATGAACGAGGCGCGCTTCGGCGTCGGCCTCCAGGGCATCGCCCTAGGCGAGGTGGCCTACCAGAAGTCGCTCGCCTTCGCCCGCGAGCGCATCCAGGGCCGGGATGCGCTGACCGGCAAGAGCGGCGTGACGATCATCAGCCATCCCGACGTCAGGCGCATGCTCGCCACCATGCGCGCCAAGGTCATGGCCCCGCGCATGCTCGCCTATGTTGCCGCGGGCTGGTTCGATAGCGCGCGCCATCACCCGGATGCCGCCGTCCGCGAGCGGCATCGGCGCACCATCGATCTCCTGATGCCGGTGGTGAAAGCCTGGAGCACGGAACTGGGCAACGAGGTCTGCGACATGGCGATCCAGATCCACGGCGGCATGGGTTTCGTCGAGGAAACCGGCATCAGCCAGCACCGGCGCGATATCCGCATCAGCACCATCTACGAGGGCACCACCGGCATCCAGGCCAACGACCTGATCGGCCGCAAGATCCTCAAGGAAGGCGGGGAGACGCTGAAGCTGCT
>CAIOFO010000092.1 GCA_903857685.1 uncultured Alphaproteobacteria bacterium | reverse complement strand
GAGAAAATTGTGGATACGGCTTCGCATACCGGCGTAATGCCTGCCGACAAACGTCGCCGGGCATGATGATATTTTGAATTATTGAATATCCTGGCCGTTCAGCTTGACGCTCTTGAGGAAGGCGGTTGTGGCCTCCGAGGGAAAAGCATCCGGCTCGGCGCCGATCCAGACGTCGAAAATATTGCTGGCGCTGGTGTAGCGGTAAATCTCAAGCGTGATGTCCTTGCCGCCGGAACGGGCCCTGGTATGCAGCCGCCCGACGGGGCCGGCCAGCTTGTTGTGCAGGACGGCGACGCCGGGGCTCTGCAATTTGTAGGCATCCGCCAGGTCCCGCATATTGTCGGAGAGAATGGCCTCATCCATGAACCCCATATGGGGAATCTTGCTGCATTCGGCGCGCAAAATATTGGCTTTGCCGCCGACATCCAGATGCAGTTCGGCCTTGCCGGTGACGACTTCATCGCCGCGGTTGGTGGTCTGTTTCTGCTGCGTCAGGCTGGGCGCCGCCGGGAAGCTCAGTTGAAAATCGCAGCCCTCGGGCTGGAACACCACCGGATCGGCAGCGGCGCCTGCCGCCCAGATCGCCACCACTGCGAATGTCGAGACTGCCAGCGCGCGCATCGCATCCCCTTCGAATAAAAGCGTCAGATGGCCTGTAAGCCGGGTTCTGTACCGCCCCTCTTCTTGCGAAAAAGGGGCGGTGGTGACCATTCCTCTGGGATGGGCGTTACCGCCCACCTCACGCGACCGACCCGGACGGCGATCCGAAAAAGATCACCTGCCGTCCCTATTTGGTCTTGCTCCCGGTGGGGCTTGCCGTGCCGCCTCTGTTGCCAGAGACGCGGTGCGCTCTTACCGCACCATTTCAACCTTGCCGCGGCTTTAGGCCGGTAGGCGGTGTCATTTCTGTGGCGCTATCCCTGGGGTCGCCCCCGCCGGCCGTTAACCGGCACCGTTTTTCCGTGGAGCCCGGACTTTCCTCGAACGAATTGCTTCGCCCGCGGTCACCCGGCCATCTGACGCAAGCATGCTACAGGGTCAGGCGGACAGGGGCAAACCTAAGGAGCCAGCAGTCCGGCCAGCAGGCGGGCGCATTCCTCGTCCCACAATCCCGTCAGCGATCCGGGCCGGAAATGACGCTGAAAGGCGAGGATGGTCTTGTCCCGCGGCGCCTCGGGATCATAGCCGAAACGCGGCAACGCGTCGGCGCCGGCCTTGTCTTGCGTGTTTGCCGGCCACAGGCCGATGCCCTCGCCGGCCAGTGCCGCCCAGGGAAAAAGCTCGCCGGGATCGTCCTTGCGCGCCGGGGCGACATCGCTGTGACCCAGCACGCGGGCGGCGGGAATGGCATGGCGCTTGCCGATGCCGTGACATAGCTCGGTCAATGCGGCGATCTGCGGTCCGGCAAAGGCGCGATAGCCGAATTCATGGCCGGGATTGATCAGTTCGATGCCGATGGAACAGGCATTGACGTTGCGCATGCCCGCCCAGAAGGAAACACCGGCATGCCAGGCGCGCGCGCTTTCCGGGACATGCGCATAGACCGTGCCGTCTTCATCAATCGTGTAATGCGCAGAGACTTTCGCCGCCGGATCGCACAGCCGCGCCAATGCCGCCCCGGCCGATGTCATTCCGGTGTAATGCAGCACCAGCATGTCGATGGCGGCGCCGCCGCGGTCATCCTGGTTGGGCGACGGCCTTGGGACCAGTTTCATTTCAAGCCCCGCTCGGCCTGAATCTTTTCATAGGCGCCGTTGATCGCGGCCAGCTTGTCATTGGCCAGCCTGATGAATTCCTCCGGCACGCCGCGCGCGATCAGGCTGTCGGGATGATTTTCGCGCACCAGGCGGCGATAGGTCTGGCGAATCTCGTCCTCGCCGGCGACGTAGGATAAGCCCAATATTACATAGGGATCGGTCAGTTCCGGCGCGAAATGGGTGGCGCGGATACGGCGGAATTCATTGGGCGCGAAACCGAAAATTTCCGCCACGCGTTCCAGGAACGCGGATTCGGCCGGATGCAGCACGCCGTCGGCCTTGGCAATCTCGAACAGCCCGTCCAGCACGTCTTCCAGAATGGCGGGGTTGCCCATGAACAGGCGCGCGATCTGGCCGGCATAGGCCTCAAAGCCCGCCACATCCTGGCGCGCCAGATTGAACACCCGCCGCACATTGGCTTCTTCATGCGGCGGGACGGAAAAGATTTTCAGGAAGATGGCGAATTCCTGCTCGGTGGCGATGCCGTCGGCCTTGGCCATTTTCCCTGCCAGGGCGATGACCGCGATGGTGAAGGCGACGCCGGGGTCGGTTTCGCGGTCAAAGATGAAATGGCCCGCCACGGCGCCGACCAGCGCGCCCACGGGTCCGCCGACAAGCAATCCCGCCGCCGCTCCGCTGACTTTGCCCCAGATTGACATGATCCGTGTTTACCCAAAATCCGGATCGCGGGCGAGCCTAGGCGGCGTCCACGGTGCGGGGATTATAATTCAGCAATGGTCCCAGCCAGCGTTCGGCCTCCGGCACGGTCCAGCCCTTGCGTTTGGCGTAATCTTCCACCTGGTCGCGCTCGATCTTGCCGACGCCGAAATAGCGGCTTTCGGGATGGGCGAAGTAGAAGCCGCTGACCGATGACCCCGGCCACATGGCAAAGCTTTCCGTCAGCTTGACGCCGATGCGGGCTTCCGCGTCCAGCAGCTTGAACAAGGTGGCCTTCTCGCTGTGTTCGGGCTGGGCGGGATAGCCCGGCGCAGGCCGGATGCCGCGGTATTTTTCTGCGATCAGCTGGTCGTTGGCGAGATTTTCGTCCGCGGCATAGCCCCAATACTCCTTGCGCACCTTTTCATGCATGCGCTCGGCAAAGGCTTCAGCCAGCCGGTCGGCCAGGGCGCGCAGCAGGATGGCGGAGTAATCATCCTTCGCCGCCTCGAAGCGCTTGATGTGCTTGTCTTCGCCCAGGCCCGCCGTCACCACAAAGCCGCCGATATAATCGGGTATGCCGATGGGGGCGATGAAATCGGACAGCGCCAGGTTCGGCCGGCCAGGCTCGCGCGCCATCTGCTGGCGCAGCGTATGCAGCGTCTGGATGGGAAATTTCCGCGCCTTGTCGCCATAGATGAGAACATCGTCTTCATTGTCGGGCGAACGGTTGGCGGGCCAGAAACCGATGGCGGCGCTGGCCTGGAGCCATTGGCCTTCGATGATCTTGGCCAGCATCTTTTGAGCATCAGCGAACAATTCGCTGGCGGCCTTGCCGACTTTTTCGTCGCTGAGAATGGCGGGATAAGGGCCGGCCAGTTCCCAGGTCTGGAAGAAGGGCCCCCAGTCTATGTAGCGCGCCAGCTCGCCCAGATCGTAATTGGTATAGGTGCGCGAGCCCATGAAGCCGGGGGCCGGCGGCACATACTCGGTGAAGTCCACCCGGGCGGAATTGGCGCGCGCCTCGGCCAGCGCCAGCCGCTTGCCGCCGCTTTTCTGGTTGGCGTGGCCATGGGCGATCTTTTCATATTCGGCGCGGATATCGGCGATGTAGCTGGCGCCGGTGTCCTTTGACAGCAAGCTGGAAGCCACGCCGACGGCGCGGCTGGCGTCAGTGACATAGATGGTCTGGCCGCGCCGGTAATTGGGATCGATCTTGACCGCGGTATGCACCCGGCTGGTGGTGGCGCCGCCGATCAAAAGCGGGATGTCGAAACCCTGGCGCTCCATTTCGCTGGCCAGATGCACCATCTCATCCAGCGACGGGGTGATCAGCCCCGACAGGCCGATGATGTTGGCCTTGTGCTCCCGCGCCGCATCCAGGATTTTCTGCGGCGGCGTCATCACCCCCAGGTCAATCACTTCGTAGCCGTTGCACTGCAGGACCACGCCGACAATATTCTTGCCGATGTCATGCACATCGCCCTTCACTGTCGCCATGATGATGCGGCCGGCCGGTTCCTTGACGGTGTTCTTGTCGTTTTCCATGAAGGGCAGCAGATAGGCCACCGCCTTCTTCATCACCCGGGCGGATTTGACCACCTGCGGCAGGAACATCTTGCCCGAACCGAACAGGTCGCCCACCACATTCATCCCCGCCATCAGCGGGCCTTCGATCACATCCAGCGGCCGCACCGCCTCGGCGCGGGCCTGCTCGGTGTCTTCCACGATAAAGGCGTCGATGCCGTGGACCATGGCATGGGTGATGCGCTCGATCACCGGCAGGGAACGCCAGGCCGCGTCTTCGACCTCGGCCACCGAGCCATCACCGCGATATTCCTGCGCCAGGCCCAGCAAACGCTCGCTGGCATCGGCTCTCCTGTTGAACAGCACGTCCTCGATGCCCTCGCGCAACGGCGTGGGAATGTCCTGATAGACGGTGAGCTGGCCGGCATTGACGATGCCCATGTCCATGCCCGCCTTGATGGCGTGGAACAGGAACACCGAATGCATCGCCTCGCGGACCTTTTCATTGCCGCGGAAGGAGAAGGAAAAATTGGAAACGCCGCCCGAGATATGGCAATGCGGATTTTCCCGGCGGATCACGTCCGTGGCTTCGACAAAGGCCTTGCCATATTCGTTATGCTCTTCCAGGCCGGTGGCGACGGCGAAGATGTTGGGATCGAAGATGATGTCTTCCGGCGCGAAGCCGACCTTGTTCACCAGAATGTCAAAGGCGCGCTTGCAGATTTCGGTCTTGCGCGCGAAAGTATCGGCTTGGCCGACTTCGTCGAACGCCATCACAACCACGGCTGCGCCGAAGCGCATGACCTCGCGGGCACGGTCGACAAAGGCTTCCTCGCCTTCCTTCAGCGAAATGGAGTTGACGATGGCCTTGCCCTGGCAGCATTTCAGGCCGGCCTGGATCACGCTCCACTTGGAGCTGTCGATCATCAACGGCACTCTCGAAATGTCGGGCTCGCCGGCGATCAAATTGACGAAGCGGGTCATTGCCGCTTCGGAGTCGATCATGCCCTCGTCCATGTTGATGTCGATGATCTGGGCGCCGTTTTCGACCTGGCCGCGCGCGATCTCCAGCGCTGCTTCATAGTCGTTGGCCGCGATCAGCTTGCGGAACTTGGCCGAGCCGGTGATGTTGGTTCGTTCTCCGACATTGATGAAGTTCAGATCCGGAGTCAGGGTAAACGGTTCGAGCCCGGACAAGCGCATATATTTTGGCTTTTGCGGAATCTTGCGGGGAACGACGCCCGCCACGGCTTCGCCGAACGCCTTGATGTGTTCGGGCTTGGTGCCGCAACAGCCGCCGACAATATTGACCAGGCCGGAGCGGGCGAATTCGCCGATCAAAACGGACATGGATTCGGGGGTTTCGTCATAGCCACCGAATTCGTTGGGCAGGCCGGCATTGGGATGGGCGCTGACCAGCGTGTCGCAGGCCCCGGCAAGATCGGCGACATAGGGGCGGAGTTCCTTGGCCCCCAGCGCACAATTGAGGCCGATGGCGAAGGGGTTGGCGTGACGCACGGAATGCCAGAAGGCTTCCGGGGTCTGGCCGGTCAGGGTGCGGCCCGACAGGTCGGTGATGGTGCCGGAGATCCAGACCGGGAGGCGCACGCCGCCTTCCGCGAAGACTTCCTCGATGGCGAAGATTGCCGCCTTGCAGTTGAGGGTATCGAACACCGTCTCGATCATCAGTACATCGGCGCCGCCCTTGATCAGTCCACGCGCGCCGTCGCGATAGGTGGCGCGCAATTGATCAAAGGTGATGTTGCGGAAGGCCGGATCATTGACGTCGGGCGAAATCGACGCGGTGCGGTTGGCCGGACCCAGCACGCCCGCCACCAGGCGCGGACGCTCCGTGGTGGTGTATTTGTCGCAAAGCTCCCGCGCCAACCGAGCGCCCGCTTCGTTGAGTTCGGACACCAGGTGGCCCAGACCATAATCCTCCTGGCTGGTGAAGTTCGAGTTGAAGGTGTTGGTCTCGATGAAATCGGCGCCGGCCTCCAGATACTGGCAGCCGATATCGCGGATGATTTCGGGCTTGGTCAGGGTGAGAAGATCGTTATTGCCTTTCAGTTCCGACGGATGATTGCCGAAACGGGGGCCGCGGAAATCATCCTCGCCCAGCTTGAAACCCTGGATCATCACGCCCCAGGAGCCGTCGAGCAGCAGCAGGCGCTTTTGCGCTTCCTGCTTCATCCAGGCGATGCGGGCATTGCGGTCGAAATTCATGCCAATTCTTCCTAATCAAGTTCCTTGGGCCTTAAACCCAGCAGGCGGCAGGCCGCGTAGCTGAGATTGGCTTGGTTGAGGGTATAAAAATGAAACTGGCCGAAGCCGCGGGCGCGCAGCTGCTGCACCTGATCGGCCAGCACGGCGGCGGCGATGATGCGGCGGCTTTCCAGGTCTTCATCCAGTCCGTCATAAGCGCGGGCCAGCCAGGCCGGGATCGAGGCATGGGTCTTGGCTGCCATCCGCTCCACGCCCCGGAAATTGGTGGTCGGCATGATGCCGGGAATGACGGGAATGGTGATGCCGGCGCGCGCCGCATCGTCGCGGAAACGCGAAGTGGCGTCATTGTCGAAACAGAACTGGCCCAGCGCCCGCGTTGCCCCGGCATCCATCTTCTTTTTCAGGAGCTCGATGTCATGGCCATGGCTGGGCGAATCCGGATGCCGCTCCGGATAAAAAGACACGCTGACCTCGAAGGGCGCGATGCGGCGAATGCCGGCGATCAGCTCCGGCGTGGAATGATAGCCTTCGGCATGGGCACGGTAAGGCCCGTCCATGTTCGGCATGTCGCCGCGCAGCGCCACGATATGGCGTATGCCGGCGTCCCAATAGCCCTGCACGATGGCGTCAATCTCGGCTTTCGAGGCGCCGACACAGGTCAGGTGCGCGGCGGGTTTGAGGGATGTTTCCTCGACAATGCGCTTGACCGTGGCGTGGGTGCGCTCGCGCGTCGAGCCGCCCGCGCCATAGGTGACGGAGACAAAGGAGGGCTGCAACGGTTCCAGCCGCTTGATGGTGGCCCAGAGATTGGCCTCCGCCTCGTCGGTCTTCGGGGGCGAAAATTCGAAGGATACCGATATCGGCGTCCCGTCCGCATTCATCGTTTCCAGGCTCATGCTGTCTCCCTGGGACGCGTGGTGGCCAGCCAAACCTTGACGGTGAGCTTTTCCGGTGACGATGCCGCCGCCCCGGCGACGGGCGGGGCGATGGTTTCGCTTTCGGCGGCTTTCAGTCCTGCCGCATCGAACCAGCTTTTCACCTCTCGGTCGGAAAAACCCAGCCGGCGATGGGCATAGTCATCGCGCAGAAATTCCAAGCCGTGCGGCGCAAAATCGGCAATGGCAAGCCGCCCGCCCGGCCGCATCACGCGCGCGGCTTCCGCCACCGCGGCGCCGGGATCGTCGAGATAATGCAGCACTTGGTGGAACAGCACCGCATCGAATCCGGTTTCGCCGGCGGCGCCGTTGGAAACCGCATGTCCATTGGGAAAAGGCAGGCGATAGATGTCGCCCAGCCGCACCTGCACCTGTGGCAGATTTTCCCGCGCCAGCCGGTCGCGGGCGATGGCCAGCATCTCTGGACTGACGTCAATGCCGACGGCGCGCCGGGCATGGGGCGCCAGCAATTCCAGCATGCGGCCGGTGCCGGTGCCGGCATCCAGAAAATTCTCGATCGGCCCCGCCGCCAGGCGGCGCAGGATCGCCGCCTCAACATCCTTGTCCGGCGCATGCAGGGCGCGGATGCGCTCCCACTCCGCTGCATTGGTCTTGAAATAGGCAGCCGCGGCGGCGGCCCGCGCCTCGCGCACATGGACCAGCCGCGCGCGATCGGATTCGATCAGCCCCGGATCGGCCAGCGCCGCCAGGGCACGGCCCAGCTCGGCGCCCTTGCCCCGGTCGGCGGCGCGGTAGAATACCCAGCTGCCTTCCTTGAAGCGTTCCAGCAGGCCCGCATCGCCGAGCAATTTGAGATGGCGGGAGACGCGGGGCTGCGATTGTCCGACAATTTCGATAAGTTCGCTGACCGCCAGTTCGGCTTCGCGCAGCAGCAGCAGCAGGCGCAGCCGGGTGGGATCGCCGGCGGCGCGCAGCATTGCGACCAGCCCTTCGATACTGCCCTTGGCGATGCCTTCCCCGACCATTTTGTTCCAGTTTACATATAAACATATCTTTATATGCTCTGCCGAGCTGGCGTGACAAGGGCTATGGACAGGCGCGGTAAAAAAACCGAAAACCCGCACCCAATAGCGGGAAATGAGCAGATTATGCGCGCGGTGAAGGCGCTGATTTTCGGGGGGTGCAGCCTGCTTCTGGCTGCCTGCGCCTCGGCACCGCCCTCCCCCGAGGCCCTGGCCGCCAACGATCCCTATGAGCAGACCAACCGCCAGACCCTGGTATTCAATGGCAAGATTGACCACTACGTCGTCATTCCCAGCGTCGCCATCTATTTTTTCCTGGTGCGGGATGGCGGCCGGCGCGGGGTGCATAATTTCCTGGGCAATCTCAGCTTGCCCACCATTTTCGTGAACGACCTGCTGCAGGGCGAGGTCACCCGCGGCAGCCAGTCGGCGGCGCGTTTCCTGATTAATAGCAGCCTGGGGCTGGCTGGTTTCTTTGACCCTGCCCGGAAGATGGGGATTCCCGGCCATGGCGAGGATTTCGGCCAGACCATGGCGGTTTGGGGCGCAGACGAAGGGCCTTATCTGATCCTGCCCTTTCTGGGACCCTCCAATCCCCGCGACGCCGCCGGCCTGGTGATTGACGCGGCAATAGACCCCACCAATTTCATCCCCTTAAAGCAGCATTTGTGGTGGTCGGCGGGCCGGGAATATTTCACCGTTCTGGACCTTCGGGGCCAGAACTATCAAACAATTCAGGGTATCCAGAGGAGTTCGGTGGACTATTATGGTTCCCTGCGCAGCCTTTATCGTCAGCTGCGGAATAGTGAGATTCGCAACGGCCGCCCGGCCGCGGTCCAGGATCTTCCGGATTTCTGAGCCGTTTTCCGAGGACCGTGTATTTCTGCCTTGAACTTGCCATACGCACCGGCAAACCTGTTTCGAAAGAAGGACCATGGGTTCGAAAATGACGATGAAAGTGATCCTGCGGCAGGCGCTTCTGGTGCTCGGCCTGGTGTTTGCCAGCGCGGCAATCGCGGCGCGGGCCCAAGCTGCGACCCCGGCCGAGGCATTTGTCCAGGACAATATCCATGTCGGGCTCGACATCCTGAACAACAAGGCGCTTTCGACCGATACCCGCCGCACCCAGTTCGCCAGCTTCCTTCTCAGCCTGACCGACATGAAGCGCATCGCGGATTTTACCCTGGGTCAGTATCGCCGCGGCGCCAGCCCTGCCGACTTGGCGGCTTTCGACGCGGCGTTCCAGAACTACGCGGTGGCGGTCTATCAATCCTATTTCGCCAAATATGCCGGCCAGACCCTGAAAGTAACCAATAGCCAGGCCCGCACCGCCGACGATTTCATCGTCGCCACCCAGCTGATCGATCCCAATGACCATTCCGGCCAGGCGCCGCTGGAAGTGGATTTCCGGGTGCGCACCGATGCCGGCAAGCCTGTGGTGACGGATTTCTCGGTGGCGGGAATTTGGCTGGCGCTGGAAGAACGCGACCAGTTCACCTCATTCCTGGGCCAGAATAGCGCCAACATCAAAGCCCTGATCGGCCATCTCAACGACCTGGCGAAGCAATATCGGAATGGGTGAGGCGGAATAGCGAAAGGGTCCAGTGGACCTTTCGCCCGGTGAGACCGGGTTAGCCAAGGCTCCGGGGGACCTTTGGCCCGATCGAACGCCCGCGTCAGAGGCCGGATGACGCTTAAGCCCGCGCGAACCTTTTGTACTTCAGCTTGTGCGGCTGGTCGGCATCCACACCGAGGCGGCGCTTCTTGTCGGCTTCATAATCCTGGAAATTTCCTTCAAACCATTCGACATGGCTGTCGCCCTCAAAGGCCAGCATATGTGTGGCGATGCGGTCGAGGAACCAGCGGTCATGGCTGATGATCATGGCGCAGCCGGCAAATTCCTCCAGCGCCGATTCCAGGGCGCGCAGCGTGTCCACGTCCAGGTCGTTGGTGGGTTCATCCAGCAGCAGCAGATTGGCGCCCGACTTCAACATCTTGGCCAGATGGACGCGATTGCGCTCGCCGCCCGATAGCTGGCCGACTTTTTTCTGCTGATCGCCGCCCTTGAAGGCGAAGGCGCCGACATAGGCCCTGGAGTTCATCTTGGTCTTGCCGAATTCCAGAATGTCAGTGCCGCCGGATATTTCCTCCCAGACATTCTTGTTGGGATCCAGCGCGTCACGCGACTGGTCGACATAGCCCAGCTGCACGGTGGGGCCGACCTTGAGGCTGCCGGAATCGGGCTTTTCCTGGCCCGTGAGCATGCGGAACAGGGTGGTCTTGCCCGCGCCATTGGCGCCGATGACGCCGACAATGCCGCCGGGCGGCAATTTGAAATTCACATTCTCGTACAGCAACCGGTCGCCATAGCCCTTGGTGAGGCCTTCGGCTTCCACCACCAGCGAGCCCAGCCGCTCGGCCACCGGGATCATGATCTGGGCCGTGCCGCTGCGCTGTTCCTGCGACTTGGCGACCAGCTCTTCATAGGAGTTGATGCGGGCCTTGGACTTGGCTTGGCGCGCCTTGGGACTTTGCTTGATCCATTCCTGCTCGCGCGCAATCGTGCGCTTCTGCGCCGCCTCTTCATTGGATTCCTGCTTCAGGCGCTTTTCCTGCACGTCGAGGAACGAGGTGTAATTGCCTTCGTGCGGAATCCCCTTGCCCCGGTCCAGCTCCAGGATCCAGCTGGTGACATTGTCTAGGAAATAGCGGTCATGCGTCACCAGACTGACGCAGCCTTTGTATTCCCGCAGCGTCTGCTCCAGCCAGGCCACGGAGTCGGCATCGAGATGGTTGGTGGGTTCGTCCAGCAGCAGGATATCGGGCGCATCCAGCAGCAGCTTGCACAGGGCGACTCGGCGGCGCTCGCCGCCCGACAGGGTTTCCACCTTGGCATCGCCATCGGGGCAGCGCAGCGCGTCCATCGCCTGGTCTACCTTGCTGTCGAGATCCCAGAGGCCTTGCGCCTCGATCTCGTCCTGCAGCTTGGCCATCTCGTCGGCGGTTTCATCGGTATAGTTGGAGGCGATCTCGTTATAGCGGTCCACCAGCGCCTGCTTCTTGGCGACGCCTTCCATCACGTTGCCGCGCACATCCTTGGCGGGATCAAGCTGCGGCTCCTGCGAGAGGTAGCCGGTGCGGATGCCGTTGGCGGCCCAGGCATCGCCGGTGAATTCCTTGTCCTGCCCCGCCATGATCTTGAGCAGGGTGG
>CAIOFO010000091.1 GCA_903857685.1 uncultured Alphaproteobacteria bacterium | reverse complement strand
GCCCCGGCCCCCCGCCGCGTTGCCGTGGCACCGCCGCCAGTACCGGCGCGCAATCCCGCCTTTGTCGCGCCCAGCGGGCCGCAAGGCGCCACCGGCCTCAATCTGGGCACCCTGCCCTCGCCAATGGCCAAGGCAGCGCCGCCAGCCATAACCGCGCCGCCGGCAGCGCCCGGCCTGACCAAGCGCAGCGTCATCCTGTTTGCGGCGGGCGCCGCCGAACCGGCCCAATCGGCACTGGGCGCGATCAAATTTCTCGCCGGCGATCTCAACGCCGCGATGACCGGCGCCGGCAGCCGCATCCAGATTCTGGCCTATGGCGGCGAGAAGGGCGACAAGGGCAGTGATGCGCGGCGGCTGTCGCTCAAGCGCGCGCTGGCAATCCGCCAGGTGCTGATTGACGATGGCGTGGCGCCCGAGCGCATTGATGTGCGCGCCATGGGCGGCGCCGATGACGGCGGCCCCACCGACCGGGTGGACGTTTACATCAAGACCTAATCTGCCAGCGCCACATTCTGCGCTTCGGGACCAAGCCAGACCGTCAGCGAGATGGCCAGCGCGGCGCAGACCGCGACGGACGCCAGGGCAATGGCGTAATTGCCGCCCGAATTGGCGGCGATGGTGGTCTGCAAGACCGCGTTGCTCGAGGCGATGAGATTTCCCAACTGGTAAATGGTGCCGGGAAAGGTGCCGCGCGCGCCGGGCGGCGACAATTCATTGAGCTGCGCCGGCACCACGCCCCAGGCGCCCTGGACAAAGAACTGCATCGCGAAGGCGCCGATCCCCAGCATCAGCGCGGTGGTGGAGAAGGCCCATAGCGCGGTCACCGGCAGCGCCAGCAGCGCTGCGGTGATGATGGTGTGGCGGCGGCCCAGGCGCTGGCTGAGGCTGCCGAACAGGATGCCGCCCAGAATGGCGCCGATATTGTAGACCACGGCGATGGCGGAGACGGTGGCATGATCGAAACCATGCTGTTTTTGCAGGAACACCGGATAGACGTCCTGGGTGCCATGGCTGAAGAAGGTGAAAGCCGTCATCAGCACGATGCCATACAGCGCCAGCTTCCAGTGATCGCGCAGCACCGCGAACGTGGTGGAGGCCTTGGCGCGCGCCACGCTCCAACCCGGCGATTCCGTGACACAGACCTGGACATAAACGATCAGAAGCAGCGCGGGCAGCGCCCCGATCATGAACAACCCGCGCCAGCCGGCCACGGCATAGAAAAATCCGAACACCAGCGCCGCGAAGAGATAGCCGGTGGAATAGCCCGCCTGCATCAGGCCCGAGACAAAGCCCCGCGCCTTGGCGGGAATGGTTTCAAACGCCAGACTGGCGCCTACGCCCCAGATGCCGCCCATCGCCACGCCGAACAGGCCGCGGATCACCAGAAAACCCAGCAGGCTTGGGGCGAAGGCGGTGGCAAAGCCGAAGACGGAATAAAACGCGATGTTGAGGCAGAAGACATGCTTGCGGCCATAGCGGTCGGCCAGGCGTCCAAAAATAAACGCGCCGACCGGGCGCAGCGCCAGGGTGACGGTGAGCGCGACGGCGATGGCGGGTATGGTGACATGAAACTGCGCCGCGATGTCCGGCAGCACGAAGGTGAGGATGAAAAAATCGAAAGCGTCGAGCGTCCAGCCCAAAAAGCTTCCCGCCACCGCATGACGCGCGGCCGGTGTCCAGTTCTCAGGCGTTGCCATGAATCCCCATTTCGCGCGCGGCCCTGTCCGGGCCGCGCCGGCAATCCTACTAATTCCCAATGTCGCTGAGAACCCTTGCGATGGCGGTCCGGACCGTTAAACGGGGGCGATGTCTTCGCCCCTCGCCCGCGCCGCCGCCGCCTTTGTGTTCCTGATCGCCGGGACCGGCGCGGCCATGGCCGACCATATCGAAACCGCCGGCACCGACCTGGCCGTGCTGCTGCCAATGGTGGCGGGCGGCATCGCCGTCTACAAGGACGACTGGGTCGGGGTGGGCCAGCTCGGCATCGGCACCGTGGCCACGGTCGGCACCGCCTATGGCCTCAAGAATGTCATTCGCGAACGGCGTCCCGACAAGAGCGATTATCAGTCCTTCCCCTCCGATACCGTGGCGCTGTCGGCCTCGGGCTCCAGCTTCTTGTGGGCGCGCTATGGCTGGCGCTATGGCCTGCCGGCGCTGGCGGTCAGTGAATTCGTCGCCTATAGCCGCGTCGAAGCCAAGAAGCATCACTGGTACGACACCCTGGCCAGTTCCGGAATCGCGGCGGGCTATGCCTTTATCTTCGACACGCGCTACCGCGAACCCAGGCATTTTTATTCCTCGCTCTCGGCCAGCCCGGACAGCGCCTATCTGCAGCTGACGTATAACTTCTAACGGAGCATCGGCCAGGAAAAGTGTGGGTGGCTAGCGGCAGCGTAGCGCCACGGTTTTCCGTCCGGCCGTGCGACCAATAATCAGACTGCGACGTCGTTGAAGCTGTTGACCTGCCGCAGCGGCGGGAAAAGTTTCATCCATCCCCCCACCACCAGCAGCGTGCCGACGCCGCCCGCCACCACGGCGCGCACCGTGCCCATCAGCGCGGCGGTGGTGCCGGATTCAAACTCGCCCAGCTCGTTGGAGGCGCCGATGAACAGCATCGAGACGGCGGACACCCGTCCGCGCATGGTGTCGGGCGTGGAAAGCTGGATCAGCGAGGAACGGACATTGACGCTCACCATGTCGGCCGCGCCCAAGACAAACAGCGCCGCCAGCGACAGGGGAAAAACCGTCGACAGGCCGAACAGGATGGTGGCCAGGCCGAAGATCGCCACCGCGGCGAACATCTTGGTGCCGACCCGCCGCTTGATCTGAAAACGGGTGAGGTAGGCGGCGGTCAGGAAGGCGCCGGCCGCGGGCGCGCTGCGCAGAAAACCCAGCCCGACCGGCCCGACATGCAGGATATCGCGGGCATAGACCGGCAAGAGCGCGGTGGCGCCGCCCAGGAGCACGGCGAACAGGTCGAGCGAGATGGCGCCCAGCACCACCGGCCGCGACCGGACAAAGCGCACGCCCTCGGCGACGCGCTCAAAGCGCGTGGCCAGGGTTTTTTCCGGCGTGAAGCGCCGCCCGCCCAGCCGACCCACGATCATGGCGGCGGCCGCAAAGCCCGTGATGCAGAGGCAATAGACCGGCACCGGCCCAAAGTCATAGAGAAAGCCGCCCAGCGCCGGACCGGCAATGATGGCGCCGGTGAAGGCCGACGAATTGATGGAGATGGAGCGCGGCAACCGCTCCTGCGGCACCAGGAAGGGCAGCAGCGACTGGCCGGAGGGGCCGGCAAAGCCGCGCGCCGCGCCAAACAGCACCAGCACGGCATAATACATCCATGCGGTATGCGGCCGGAAAATGCTGAGGGTCAGGAACAGGGCGCTGCAGGCGGCCTGCAGGCCCGCCGCCAGGCTGTAGACCCTGCGCTGGTTGAAGCGGTCGGTGATGTCGCCCGCCGGCAGGGTGAGCAGGAACATGGGCAGAAACTGGCACAGCCCCACCAGCCCCAGCGCCAGGGGCGTGCGCTCCATGTCATAGATCTGCCAGCCGATCGCCACCGACTGGACCTGGATCGCCACGGTGGAGATGAAACGCGAACTGACAAAGAAATAGAGATCGCGGGGGCGGTAAAGCGCGGAGGGAATTTCACTCATACGGCGGGGAAAATCCCGATATCTGGCAGCGGAAGACAAACCCGCTCGTAACACGCGCGGGCGTGCGGCGACAGGCCGGATTTTGGCATGGCCATGATGCGCCAAAGGGGTTTGTTCAGAAGCCCGCGGAGACGGCGGCGTGCGAATTCTGCAGATGCAGGGTCTGGCTGTTGTCACCCGGCGCCAGATTGAACGCCACAGCGTCAAAGTCCGGCTTTGACAGGAACGGCCTGGCATCGCGCGAGAAGCCATATGGCTCCAGCGGGAATCCAAACAGGCCGGTATCCATTTTGCCGTTGGCATTGAGGTCCTGGAAACTCTCAATGGCATAACGGCCCGGCGGCAGGTCCTTGAGGGTGACGGTAATCACGTCCTGGGATGCCGGCACATCGGCGGAAGCCAGGGGCGCGGATTTGTCGTCGGGATAATGGTCGGCGTCATAGACGCCCAGCCGCAGCACGCCGCCCCGGGGCGAAAGCCGTTCAATATGGATGGTGAGCGTGGCCGTGGCCTGCGCGGCGAGCGTGTCCGCACGGACAGGCGCGGCCAGCCCGATAGCCGTCACCACCAGTGTGACGCCGAGCAGCCGGAAGGAGGCGAGCAGCGAAATGCTCAATTTCCCAATCCTGTCCATGACTTGGCGCTACAACCCTCAATTCCTAGTGTTTGTATCAGTTTGTCTCAAAATCGGACCTGGGGCACAAGATGGCAAAAGGGCAACAGCGGCCGAAATCGACACGGCTGCCGCCCTTTTCAATACGGGTTTGTACGGTTCCGGCCTTCAGGCCAGCGTGGGTTCCAGCTTCTTGCAGGCGTCGATCAGGCCCTGCACGGCGTCGGCCGACTTGGTGAGGGCGGCTTTTTCATCGCCCGTCAGCTCCAGCTCGACAATCCGCTCAATGCCTTTTTCACCGATCACCACCGGCAGACCGACATACAGGTCCTTGATGCCATAGGCGCCATTCACATAAACGGCGCAGGGCAGAACCCGCTTTTGGTCCTTGAGGTAGGATTCCGCCATGACGATGCCCGATGTGGCGGGGGCGTAATAGGCCGAGCCGGTCTTGAGCAGGCCGACGATCTCGGCGCCGCCATCGCGGGTGCGCTGGATGATCTGGTCCAGACGGTCCTGCTTGATCCAGCCCATCTTGACCAGTTCGGGCAGCGAAATGCCGGCCACGGTGGAGAAGCGCGGCATCGGCACCATGGTGTCGCCATGGCCGCCCAGCACAAAGGCCGAAACATCCTCGACGGAAACGCCCAGCTCATCGGCCAGGAAGTGGCGGAAGCGGGCGCTGTCCAGCACGCCGGCCATGCCGACAATCTTGTTGTGCGGCACGCCGGAGAATTTCTGCAGCGCCCAGACCATGGCGTCGAGCGGATTGGTGATGCAGATGACAAAGGCATTCGGTGCGTTGGCCTTGATGCCCTCGCCCACCGCCGCCATCACCTTCAGGTTGATGCCGATCAAATCGTCGCGGCTCATGCCCGGCTTGCGCGGCACGCCGGCGGTGACGATCACCACATCGGCGCCCTTGATGTCGGCATAGTCATTGGTGCCCTTGAGCTTGGCATTGAAGCCGTCCACCGGGCCGGACTGGGACAGATCGAGCGCCTTGCCCTGGGGCAGGCCTTCGGCGATGTCGAAGAGCACCACATCGCCCAGCTCCTTCAGGGCGACCAGATGCGCCAGGGTGCCGCCGATTTGTCCGCCGCCGATAAGGGCAATTTTCTTGCGCGCCATAAGGAAATCCTTTGCTGAAAAAGGTGGGAAAAGCCGCGGCTAACTAACCCGGGCAAGGGCCGGTGGGCAAGGTGACAGAATCGCCCTTTTAGCTGGCCAAAAGGCGCAGGAACGCCATGGCGCCATGGGGTCCGCCGCCATAGGGCGCGGCCGCCGAGGCCGGCGCGAATTCGAAGCTGTAAAGGCCGCCCAGCCCGGCCTTCAGATGGTCCGCCAACAGCCAGTCATGAATGACGCCAATTGTGATCTCGTCGGCGATGCGCACCCCGGCCCCGGGAACAAGCTCGTCGCTGCCGATGGTTTCGGCGCGGGCAAACAGGGTCCACGTATCATCGGGCTTGAGTTCGCCTTCGACCAGGCCGGCGCTTTCATTGACACCGTCCGACAGCCGCTTGTTGCCGAACGCCAGGGTGGCGGCCAGGGCGCCGAAATCGAACTGCCGGTACCAGGTGGCCGAGGCGGTGACGCGGTTCTCATTCTGGTTCGGCGTCAATTGCTCCGGGCTTTTGAGAAAGCCCTGCGAGAGTTGCAGCGACCAGTTGGCATCGGGATTGTAAGTGAGCCGCAGGCTGGTGGAGTCAAATCGCATGGGATCGAAATTGAAGCGGTGCTGATCGGGTTCGCGGCCCGTGAACCTTGAGGCTTCCAGTTTCCAGCCGTCATGGATCCACCCCAGCGTGGCGACGCCGAAGGTGACATGGGTGGAATCCAGCCAGTGATGCGCGATGGGCGTGGCCGGATCGTCCTGGCCGGAAAGCCGGTGCATATAGGCGGTGGGGCCCAGCGCCGGTTCGCCAGGATCGCCGGCGTAAAGGAAGATGCTGTCGTCCTTCGAGAACCCATGGCTGTAAGTGGCGGCCAGTTCCATCAGCAGGTCATGCGGATGCTGGCGATCCACCAGCGGCGTCGTGCCATCGGCGGTTTCACCCGTGTCCAGCAGCAGGGGATAGCCGCGCCGCCCGATAAAGGGATCCAGGCTGAGCATGACGCGCAGGCCCAGCGTATCGCTTTGCGAAAGCTGGCGTGTCGCCATCGCCATGCCCATGCCGCTTTCATAAGCCATCGAAGCGCCGCGCGGTCCCGACTGGCTGTCGAGAATGAAGCTGGCGCGGCCCTCCAGCATCACCATCCAGTCACTTTCTCCGACAAGGGGAGCCATTTCCATGATGCCGGTCATGGGGGCCGCTTCGGGCTGCCAGCTTGTGCCCGAGGCTTCGCGTGTCATGGCGTAGGAACCCAGCGAAGCCTTGCTCATGTCCATTCCGGACATATCCATGCCGGGCATGTCCTGGGCCGCAGCGGGCGCGGCGATGGAAAACGCCAGTAGCGGAAAAAGAATTTTTCGCATCGGCCCGAGCATAACGGGACCGGCAAAAAGAAAAAGCCGGACGCTAGAGCGCCCGGCTTTTCTTTAACGTGTGAGGAAAGTGGTTTTTAGACCGCTTCCTTCAATTCCTTGGAGGCGCGGAACGCAACCTTCTTGGAAGCCTTGATCTTGATGGCTTCGCCGGTCGCCGGATTGCGGCCCATGCGCGGACCGCGCTTGCGCACGACGAGGATGCCCAATCCATTGAGACGGATGCGGGCACCTTTCTTAAGATGCTTGGTGATCAGGGCGATGATGTCTTCCAGCATCGCATTGGCGCTCTTTTGGCTGAGCTCATGCTTCTCGGCGAGCTGGCTCGCGAGCTGACGGGTGGAAACTGTTTCGACTTTAACGGTGGCTGCCATGGGGCTTTCCCTCTTTAACGAATCAACGATGAGGCCCGATTTTACTGCATTTTCTGCACGCGCAAGCGGCCCAAACGCAAAAAAGCCCCGAAAAATCGGAGCTTTTTTGACATTTCTGACATGGCGGACGGAAAAGGCCCGTTTTCCGGGGCTTTTACGAGGCGGCGTCTTCCGCGGCGGCATAATCCACGCGCTCGGAGATGCGCGCCGACTTGCCGGTGCGGCCGCGCAGATAATAGAGCTTGGCCCTGCGGACCTTGCCCTTGCGCACCACGGTGATGGAATCCACCAGCGGCGAATAGACCGGAAACACGCGTTCCACGCCTTCGCCATACGACACTTTGCGCACCGTGAAAGCCTCGTTCAGGCCCTGGCCCTGGCGGGCGATGCAGACGCCTTCAAAGGCCTGCAGGCGTTCGCGGGTCTTGTTCTGCTTGGTCTTCTCGTCATAGCTGACGTCCACCACCTTGACGTTGACCTTGAGGGTGTCGCCGGGACGGAACTCGGGATGCGCCTTGGCCCGCACGGCCTTCATCTGCTCGGCTTCGAGCGTCTGCAAGAGGTTCATTTTGGTCGTCTCCGGGCGGCAAAAAAGTGAGCAAGGCGGGGCATATAGCGCAGGCCCCCTATTTTTCATAGGGCAAAGAGCGCTTTTCATGGAGGGCCCAGAGGTCGGGCCTGACCGCCCTGGTCAGAGCTTCCGCCCGCGCCTGCCGCCATTTGGAAATTTCCGAGTGATTTCCGGATGTTAGAACGTCCGGGATCGGCACACCCTCGAATTCCTGCGGGCGGGTGAAGTGGGGATATTCCAAGAGGCCCGCGGCGAAGCTTTCCTCCTGCGTGGACGCCGCCGCCCCCAGCACGCCGGGCAGCAGCCGGACCGATGCCTCGATCAGCGCCATGGCCGCGATTTCGCCTCCCGCCAGGACAAAATCGCCCAGCGAGATTTCCTCGACGCCGCGGGCGGCGATCACCCGCTCATCCAGCCCCTCGAAGCGGCCGCAAAGCAGAACGGCGCCTGGCCCCTGCGACAGGGCGCGGACGCGGGCCTGGGTCAGCGGCAGCCCCCGCGGCGAGAGATAAATGACGGGGCGGCGTTCGTCCTTTCCTTGGGGCCTCGCCGCGTCGATCGCCGCCGCCGCCACATCGGCGCGCATCACCATGCCCGGGCCGCCGCCGGCGGGCGTGTCGTCCACGCTGCGATGCTTGCCAAGGCCATGATCGCGGATGTCGCGCACCTCCAGCGACCAGAGATTATTGGCCAGGGCCTTGCCCAGCAGCGAAACGCCCAGCGGGCCGGGGAACATTTCCGGGAAGAGAGTTAGAACTGTTGCTTGCCAGCCCGTCATCGATTTTGCGCCACCCTCGCGGGCCAAACTACGCTGCCGCTATGGCCCGCTCGGCAATGAGGACAAAGATCATTCCACATGATCATTGTCCTCATCGTCTTCGGGCACCGCGACCACGATATGGCCGGCTGCGATCTCGATCAGCGGCACGGTTTCGCGGGTGAAGGCCAGGAGCACACTGTCGCCATCCGGCCTTGCGATCTCGATGACATCGCCGGCGCCGTAATTGTGGATCGCGGCGACCTTGCCGATGACGCGGCCCTCGCGGTCCTGCGCTTCCAGCCCGATCAGGTCGGCGTGATAGAATTCTTCCTGTCCCGGCGCGGGCAGCGCTTCGCGGGCGATGAAAAGCTGGGTGCCTTTCAAAGCCTCGGCGGCAGCGCGGCTGGTGACGCCCTGAAACGACATCACTGCCTCGCCCGGTTTTCCGGAGCGAAAAGCGGTGATCTCAAAACGCCGGCCATCCTTGTCGTGCAGCGCGCCGTAACGCGTAAGCGCCTCCGGGACCTCGGTGAAGATTTTCGCCTTCACCGCGCCGCCAAGGCCCTGCGCGCCGATCACGGCGGCAAGAAGGACGTCCCCGGTCAACTAGGACGCCGAAGCTTCTTCGGCCGGCGCCGCGACAGCCGCGGCATTGGCGGCGGCACGCTCCTGCGCCTTCTTCTTGGGCTGGGACTTTTGCGGATTGTTGTGGATGCGCGCCTTCACCAGGCCGGACTTGGCGAGGAACTTGTGCACCCGGTCCGAAGCCACCGCGCCCTTGGCGATCCAGGCCTTGGCGGCTTCGAGGTCGAGCTTGAGGCGGTCGGCATGGTCCGACGGCAGCAGGGGATTGTAGAAGCCGATCTTCTGGATGAAGCGGCCGTCGCGTGGGCTGCGCGAATCCGAGATCACGATATTGTAATGCGGGCGTTTCTTGGTGCCGCCGCGCGCCAGACGAATACGAAGGGCCATTGTGTTTTCCTTTTCTCGCTAACTTCTTTGTTTGGTCGCTCCCGCTCTCGCGGACGCTCCTATCGCCGACCCGGAAATATTCCGGGCGGCAAACCACCGGGCATTGCGCCCATGCCGGGCATTTGCGGCATGCGGCCGCCCTTGCCCATTTTCTTCATCATGTCCGCCATCTGGCGGTGCATTTTCAGAAGCTTGTTGACTTCGCTGACATCCACGCCGGCGCCCGCCGCGATGCGCTTGCGCCGCGAGCCGTTGATCACATCGGGATCCACCCGTTCCTTTTTGGTCATGGAGCAGATGATGGCTTCCTGGCGGGTAAGGATGCGGTCATCGATGCCCGCCGCTTCCAGCTGATTCTTGATCTTGCCCACGCCGGGCAGCATGCCGAGCACGCCCTTCATGCCGCCCAGCTTCTTCATCTGGCTGAGCTGCGAAGACAGGTCGTTCATGTCGAACGTGCCTTTCTTCATCTTGGCGGCGATTTTTTCGGATTCCGCCTTGTCCAGCGTTTCCGCCGCCTTCTCGACCAGCGAGACGACATCGCCCATGTCGAGGATGCGGGCGGCGACGCGGGCGGGATGGAAGGCCTCCAGGGCGTCGAGCTTTTCGCCCGCGCCGAGGAACTTGATCGGCGCGCCGGTGACGCTGCGCATGGAGAGCGCGGCGCCGCCCCTGGCATCGCCGTCGACGCGGGTCAAGATGATGCCGGAAAGCTTGACGCGGTCGTTGAAGTTTTTCGCGGTGTTGACCGCGTCCTGTCCGGTGAGGCTGTCGGCCACCAGCAGGGTTTCGTGGGGATTGGTGGCGGCCTTGATGGCGGCCACTTCGCTCATCAACTGTTCGTCGATGGATTGGCGGCCCGCCGTATCGAGGATCAGGACGTCATAGCCGCCGACCTTGGCGGAGGCGAGGGCGCGCCTGGCGATGGTGATCGGGTCCTGGCCCGCGACCACGGGAAGAGTGGCGATGCCGGCCTGCTCGCCCAGCACGCGCAGCTGCTCCATCGCGGCGGGCCGGTTGACGTCCAGCGACGCCATCAGCACGCGCTTCTTTTCGCGGGTCTGAAACATGAGACCAAGCTTGGCGCTGGTGGTGGTCTTGCCCGAGCCTTGCAGGCCCACCATCAGGATCGGCGCGGGGGGCGAGCCGAGATTGAGGGCGGCATTGTCGCTGCCCAGGGTTTCGACCAGCACGTCATGGACGATCTTGATGACCTGCTGGCCGGGGGTGACCGAGCGGATGACGTTTTCGCCGATGGCGCGGGGACGGACCTTGTCGATAAAGTCCTTCACCACCGGCAGCGCCACATCGGCGTCGATCAGGGCATTGCGCACTTCGGCCAGGGCGGAATCGACATCGGCCTCGCTGAGCGCGCCGCGCCCGCGAAGCTTGTCGAATACGCCGCCGAGGCGGGATTGCAGATTCTCGAACAACCCAAAACTCCAAACACCCGCGCCCGGAGGGCGCTTAGGCAAAACAAAAGCGCCCCAGGGGGCGCCACGCGCTGCCTGGGGTCGATCCCCCGCGCTGGGCGGGGGACCGGAAAGGCCTTTGGTCTTTCCGGAAACGGCGGGTTTTTAAGTCTTTTGGGCCGCGAAAGTCAACTTTAGGACTTTAATTGCAGCTTTTCCGCCAGATAGACGAAGCTCAGGGCCCACATTTCGGCGGCCTGCTTGTGGTCGGCGGCCGCCGCATGGCCGCCATCGGTGTTCTCATAAAACAGCACATCATGGCCCTGGGCCTCCATCCTGGCGGCCATCTTGCGGGCATGCACCGGTGTCACCCGGTCATCGCTGGTGGCGGTGACGAAGAATACCGGCGGGTATTTCACGCCCGGCTTGACGTTCTGGTAGGGCGAATAGGAGAGAATGTAATCGCGCATTTTGGGATCGGCGGGATCGCCATATTCCCCCTCCCACGATGCCCCTGCCCCGATATGGGTGTAGGCGATCATGTCGATCAGCGGCACCTGGCAGACCACGGCGGCGAGCTTGTCCGGTATTTGCGTCATCACGGTGGAGACCAGGAGGCCGCCATTGCTGCCGCCCATGATGCCCAGTTGCCTGGGCGTGGTCAGCTTGCGGGCCTCCAGGTCGGCGGCGACGGCGGCGAAATCGTCATAGGCGCGCTGGCGGTGCATTTTCAGCGCCGCCTCGTGCCAGGCGGGACCGAATTCGCCGCCGCCGCGGATATTGGCCACGACATAGATGCCGCCATGGCTCAGCCACAGCCGGCCGAAATTGGCGGAATAGGACGGCGTCAGCGAAATCTCGAAGCCGCCATAGCCGTAAAGCACGGTGGGCGCGGGGCCGCTGAGGTTTTTCGGCCGCGTCACGAAATAGGGGATCTTGGTGCCGTCCTTGGATGTCGCCTCGAACTGTTCGGTGACAAGACCTGAGGCGTCAAAGCGCGCCGGCAGGGATTTGATGGATTTGGGCGTGTCATCGCCGGCATCAAAATAGAGGGTGGTTGGCGTCAGGTAATTCTCAAAGCGGAACATCGCTTCGGGGCCGAATTCATTGGTGGCGACGATACCGGCCGAGCCCCTGCCCGGCAGCGCCAGGACCTTGCCGGTCCAGTTCTTTCCGTCGGTGGTGAAGACATGCACCGCCCCCACCACATTGTCGGTGATCGCGGCATAGAGCTTGCCCTGGCCGGCGGCGACGCTTTCGACGCTGCCGCGCGGGCCGGGCTGATAGACCAGCTGCGGTTTGGCGCCTTCCCGGAAAGCCAGCAGCGCGCCTTTCCTGAAACCGGAATAATCTTCCCGCAGGCCGGCGATCAGGGCGCCATGGATCATGCCTTTCAAATCGGCGGAACGTGGCAGGGAGAGTTTTTTCGCCGCGCCATTTTCAATGGCGAAATAATCGGTCTCGAAAAAACTCACCGAGCGGGTGATGAAAGCGAAATTTCCCTCTTTGGTGTGGAAGCTGACGGCGGAGGAGCCGACGTCGGATTTTTCGCCCTCATAGATTTTTTTGGCGGCGGCGATGGGCGTGCCGCGCTGCCATTGCTTGACGATATTGGCATAGCCCGAACTGGTGGCGCCGTCAGCGGCGGTGGAAAACACCACCGTGTCGTCGTTGAGGTAGGTGGCGTCTGCCTTGGCTTCCGGCAGGGCGAAACCGTCGCCGGCCAGTTTTTTCGCTTTCAAGTCATATTCGCGGATCACCACGGCATCGCCGCCGCCGCGCGACAGCCGGATCAGGCAACGGACTTCGCCGGGGCTGCATTCGGCGCCGGCAAAGACCCAATTCTGCTTTTCCGTTTTGGCCAGCGCATCCACATCCACCAGCGTTTCCCAATGCGGCGCGGCCGTCTGGTAATCGGCAATGCTGGTGCGCCGCCACAGGCCCTTGGGATTCCTGGCGTCCTGCCAGAAATTATAGACAGTGCCGTGGCTGATGGTGCCGAAGGGGATGCGGTCGGTGGCGTCCAGCACCTGAAGGATGTTGTCGTAGTTTTTCTGGTAGCGCGGGTCCGCCTTCAGCTGCCCCAGGGATTTCTTGTTCTGCTCCGCCACCCAGGCCAGCGGCTTGGCGCCATGGACATCTTCCAGCCAGGCATAGGGGTCGTCGGCGGTCACGGCATAGGCTCCTGAAACCAGCGCGCCCAGCATGACAATCGGCAAGAGCAGCTTTGCGCGCATCGGTTCGTTCCGGTGGATTATCGCTCAGCCTACCAATGGCAAATTCCGCCGCAACCCCATATAAGGCGCGACATGGTTCCTTTTCGCAAAATGCATGGTCTGGGCAACGATTTCGCCGTGTTCGACGCGCGGATCCGGGCGATTGCCATCACCCCGGCGCTGGCGCGGCGCATTGCCGACCGGCATTTCGGCATCGGCTGCGACACGGTGGTGCTGCTGCTGCCCGGCAGCGCCAATGCCGACGCCACCTTGCGATTCTTCAATGCCAATGGCGAGGAGATCGAAGCCTGCGGCAACGCCACGCGCTGCATCGGCCGGCTGCTGATGGATGAGCGGGGCCTTGCGCGGGTGCGGCTGGAGAGCAAGGGCGGCTCGCTTCTGTGCAGCGATGCCGGCAAGGGCCTGGTGACGGTGGATATGGGCGCCCCTCGGCTGGAGTGGCAGGACATTCCGCTGGCGCAGGCCATGGACACGATGCAATTCCAGTTCGATCTGGAAGGCCGCGCCCTGACCGCCAGCGCCGCCTCGATGGGCAATCCGCATTGCATCCTGTTTGTCGGCGACGCCGAAAATGCGCCGGTGGCGCAGATCGGGCCGCTGGTCGAGCGCCACGCCCTGTTTCCCAAGGGCGTCAATGTCGAGTTCGCCCAGGTGCTGGACAAGGACCGCATCCGCATGCGGGTGTGGGAGCGCGGCGTGGGCATCACTCTGGCCTGCGGCACGGGCGCCTGCGCCACGGCGGTGTCCGCCATCCGCAAGGGACTTGTGAACCGAAAGGTCGAAGTGATCCTGGACGGTGGTTCCCTCACCCTGGAATGGCGAGAAGCGGACGGCCATGTGCTGATGACCGGGCCGGGCGTCACCTGCTTTACCGGCGAGATTGATCTGGACCGCTTATGAGTCTTGACGTCGTCACCTTCGGCTGCCGGCTCAACGGCTATGAGAGCGAGGCGATCCGCGCCCGCGCCGCCGAGGCGCAATTGCGCGATGCCGTGATCTTCAACACCTGCGCCGTGACGGCGGAAGCGGTGCGCCAGTCGCGCCAGGCGATCCGCAGATTGCGGCGGCAGCGGCCCGGCGCGCGCATCATCGTCACCGGCTGCGCCGCCCAGACGGAGCCGCAGACCTATGCCGCCATGGCGGAAGTGGACCAGGTGCTGGGCAATCAGGAAAAGCTGAAGGCGGACAGTTATTGCGGCTTGGCGGTGGAGCGGGTCCGGGTCAACGACATCATGAGCGTGGCCGAGACCGCTTCCCAGATGGTGGACAGCCATGACGGCCATACCCGCGCTTTCCTGCAGGTGCAGAATGGCTGCGACCATCGCTGCACTTTCTGCATCATCCCCTTTGGCCGGGGCAATTCCCGCAGCGTCGGCATGGGCGAAGTGATCGCCGAGGCGCGGCGGCTGGCGCAAAGAGGCTTTGCCGAAATCGTGCTGACCGGAGTGGACCTGACGTCCTATGGCGCCGACCTGCCGGGGGCGCCAACGCTGGGCGCGCTGGTGCGCAAGCTCCTGAAGCTGGTGCCCGAGCTAAGGCGGCTGCGGCTTTCGTCGCTGGATTCCATCGAGACCGATGACATGCTGCTGGCCGCCATCGCCGAGGAAGACAGGCTGATGCCGCATTTCCATTTGTCGGTGCAGTCGGGAGACGACCTGATCCTCAAGCGCATGAAACGCCGGCACAGCCGCGCCGACACCATCGCTTTTTGCCAGAAGGTGCGGCGGCTGCGGCCCGATGCCGCCTTCGGCGCCGACTTCATCGCCGGCTTTCCCACCGAGACGGAAGCCATGTTCGAAAACAGCCTGCGGTTGGTGGACGAAGCCGGGCTTTCCTTCCTGCATGTCTTTCCTTTTTCGCCGCGCGCCGGGACCCCGGCGGCGCGCATGCCCCAATTGGGGCGGCAGACGGCAAAGGCGCGCGCCGCCCGGCTGCGCGCCAAGGGCGATACCGCGCTGGCGGCGCATCTGGGCGGGATGATCGGCGGCCGCCAGGAAATCCTGCTGGAAAAAGGCGGCCTCGGCCGCACCAGATGTTTTGCCCCGGTGCGTTTCGATGGGACGGCGGGCCATTTTGTCACTGTCGCCCTTGCGGGCGTGCAGAACGGACAGCTTGTCGGGCAGCTGGCGGCATGAAAAACGCCCCTGAGGAAAAACCCGGCCTGCTGGCGCGGCTGAAAAGCGGCCTTGGCAAATCCACCGCCGGCCTGTCGGGATTTTTCACCAGGAAAAAGCTGGATGCCGCCACCATCGCAGAGCTGGAAGAGGCGCTGATCAAGAGCGACATGGGAACGGGCCCCGCCCATGCCCTGGTCCAGGCGGTCTCGAGGAACCGTTACGACGCCAACATCGCGCCGGGGGAACTCAGCGCCATCCTGGCCCGCGAGATCGCCGCCCTGCTCGGCAAAATCGAAAAGCCGCTGGTGATTGACGCCGCCAAAAAGCCTTTCGTGATCCTGGTGGCGGGGGTCAACGGCACCGGCAAGACCACCACCATCGGCAAGCTGGCCCGCCGTTTCAGCCGGGACGGCCACAAGGTGATGCTGGCGGCGGGCGATACCTTCCGCGCCGCCGCCATCGAGCAGCTTGCGGTATGGGCGAAACGGGCGGGCGCGGCTTTCGTCTCGACCAAGGCGGGCGGCGATGCGGCCGGCCTGGCATTCGAGGCACTGGAAAAAGCGCGGGGCGATGGAACCGAAGTCCTGATCATAGACACGGCCGGGCGGCTGCAGAACAAGGCCGGCCTGATGGCGGAGCTGGAGAAAATCGCCCGGGTGATCAAGAAACTGGACCCCTCGGCGCCCCATGCGGTGCTGCTGGTGCTAGACGCCACCACCGGGCAGAATGCGATTTCGCAGGTCGAAGCCTTCACCGCTTCGGTGCCGCTGACCGGCCTGATCATGACAAAGCTCGACGGCACCGCCAAAGGCGGCATATTGGTGGCTCTGGCGGCGAAGTTCGCGCTGCCCGTCCATTTCGTCGGTGTGGGCGAAGGCGAGGATGATCTGATGCCCTTTGATGCCGTCCATTTTGCAACCGCGCTGACGGGGTCGGCATGAACGCGCAATTCCGCCGTTTGATGCTGGACCTGGGGCCGCTGATCGTGTTTTTCGCGGGCTTCAAATATCTGGGCATTTTCGGCGCGACCGCCGCCTTCATGGCCGCGGTGCTGATCTCGCTCTACGCCGGACTTGTGCTGGAAAAGCGGCTGTCGCCCATGCCGCTTTTCACAGCCCTGCTGGTGCTGATTTTCGGCGGACTGACGCTTTATCTGAAAAACGACATTTTCATCAAAATGAAACCGACCGTGCTCTACGCTTTTTTCGGCGCCACCCTGATAGGCGGCCTGTCTTTCAAGCGCCTGTTCATCAAATATGTTTTCGCCCAGGCTTTTGAGCTGGACGAGACCGGCTGGCGCCAGCTCACCTGGCGCTGGGGCATTTTCTTTCTCGTATTGGCGGTCCTCAATGAATTGGTGTGGCGCAATGCCTCAACCGCCGCGTGGGTCTCTTTCAAGGTCTGGGGCATCATCCCGTTGATATTCCTGTTCGCTTTGGCGCAAACGCCCTTTGTGATGAAACATCATGTCGAGCCGGAAAAAACCGCAGACTGACAAAGTTTCTTGCAGTCCGGCGGCTAATCTCTGTCCACGGAACATCCGTCCACCGCAACAGATATGCGCGCGCCTTCCGCGCATACAATGCGTTGTGTCTTTTCGATACGGCATCGCAAACGCAAAAATATCCGGGGCGCCAGGATCGAAACGCGCCGTTTCGCGTGTGAAATTTACTGTCGGGTTGCATATGGACTTGTGCGCGCAAAACACGTTTAAGACTGGCGCAAGGCCGCAGGTTGCTGTTTAGTGGCGGCCTTGTCCAGATCAGATTGAAGCGATTTTCCGTTTTGCTTTTTTTTCACGGCCGGACGAAGCGTTCGGGATTTTTCGGGGGTGATGAATGAGCAAGGGGGGGCGTAAGGGCAATGGAGAGTTCGAACTCTCCGAAGCGCCATCCCATCTCATTCGCCGTTGCCAGCAATTCTATGGCGATCTTTACGCACGGGAATCCGGCGCGCGCGAACTGACCAAGCAGCAATACACCCTGCTCGCAGCCCTGGAGCACAATGACGGGGCCAGCCAGACCGTGCTGGTGGAGATCACCGGCATAGACCGTTCAACCCTGGCGGAAATGGTCCGCCGGATGCTGGAAAAAGGCCTGTTGTCGCGGGAGCGGACCGAGGAAGACCAGCGCGCCAATGCGGTGGCGATTTCGCCCTCGGGGCGCAAGGCGCTGCGCTCGGCGCGCAATGCCTCGGACCGGGCGGAGCGGGCCTTGCTGGAAGCATTGCCGATAGCGGAGCGGCAGAAATTCGTCCGCGCCCTGGCGCAGATCGCGCAGGCCGGGGAGAGCTTCGCCGCCAATGGCGCGGCGCGGCCGCACAAGGCGGCCAAGCGCAGCAAGCGCAGCTGATTTAAATTCTAATGTCGAGCAGGCTGCCGGGCCGGGAGGCCGGGCTGGGATTTGCCGCGGCAGATGTCGCGGCCGTGGCTTGCGGCGGCGCGCTCTGCTTCAGCGGCAGCGGCTCAAACAGGTCCTTTTCCAGCGCCGCGGCGAAATTGGCCGCGGGCGGCTGTTTCGGCGCGAGATGGGCCGTCTGAAAACGGGCCTGGGCCTGCCGGGCGGCCTGCTGGGCGGCGATGAGGGTGGCGTTGACCTGCATCCGGCCACAATCCCAAAACAGGGTTAGCAACAGATTAAGACGCCAGCTTTGCCTTTTCGATCGCCGGCATTAGCTGCCGCGCCACCACCTGGTCGGTCAGGGCGCCGACATATTTGAAGCGGACGATGCCGCGGCCGTCCACGACGTAGGTTTCCGGCCAGCCATAGATGCCCCATTCCCGGCCGATGCTGCCATCCATGTCCAGGCCGATGCGGCTGAAGGGATTGCCCACATCATCGAGAAACTTGCGGGCGCTTTGCGGCTTGTCCTCCCAGACAAAGCCGTAAATCGTCATGCCCGGCAGGGTGGCGAGCCGGTCCAGGACCGGCGCTTCCAACCGGCAAGGCACGCAGGTGGAGGAAAACACGTTGACGACAACGACCTTGCCGCTGGCCAGCTCCCTGGGACCGAAGCCCTGGGTTTGCGTGTCCAGCGCGGGCAAAGTGCGCGGAGGCGCCGGCTTGTCGATCAGCGGCGACGGCAGGATATCGGGCGCCGGCAGGATCAGGCTTTTGAACAGAAAAAACGCCAGCAGCACGAAACCCAGCGCCGGAATGGCGTAGATCAGGCGCTTCATGCTTTTTTCTCTTCCAGCGCCTTCAGCCGCGCCTTGGCGTCGCCATGGGCTTTCAGCGTCCAGACGATGGCCGCGAGCAGCCCCAGCGCCGAGACGCCATAGGCCGGCCAGATGTAGTCCCCATAACCACCCATTTGCCAGAAACTCATCTGCCCTCCAGCATCAAGACCCGCTCATCATCAAAGTACGCGCCCGGCGTTTCAGAATCTCGGTGCGGATGCGGATCATCCAGAGGGTGGCGAACAGCAAGCCATAGGCCGCGATCATCACCAGCAGCGGCCACAGGAAGACTGGCGCCAGCTTGCCGCTGATGATGCTTTCACCCTGGTGCAGCGTGTTCCACCATTCCACCGAATAGACGATGATCGGCAGGTTGACGGCGCCGATCAGCGCCAGGATGGCGCAGGCGCGGGCGGCGCGTATTTCATCCTCGATCGCGTTCCACAGCGCCATGTAGCCCAGATACAGGAACAGCAGCAGCAGGAAGGATGTCAGCCGCGCGTCCCACACCCAATAAGTGCCCCACATCGGCCGGCCCCAGAGCGAACCGGTGACAAGGCCCAGCGCGGTGAACAGCGCCCCCAGGGGCGCCGCGGCACGGGCGGCGACATCGGACAGGGGATGGCGCCAGACCAGCGAGAACAGCGAGAACAGCGCGATCAGGGCATAGATGCCTTCTGCCAGGATGGCGGCGGGAACATGGATGAACATGATGGTGACGGTGGCGCCCTGCTGGTAATCGGGCGGCGCGGTGAAGCCCAGCCAAAGTCCCAGGACGACGGCGAGCGCGGCGGCGGCGGCGGTAAAAGGCAGTAGCGCGCCGGAAATCCGCATGAATTGCCGGGGGGTGGCATATTGAAAAAGGATCTGCATCTCAGCCTCCCAGATTGAGCCGGACCGCACCGGCCGCCGCGAAGGGACTTAGCAGGCAAGCGGCAACGGCAAAAGCCGCCAGAAGTCCCAGGCCCCCGGAAGGCGCCATGCCGTCCATCACGGCGGCGACGGAACCGGCCCCGAAAATCACCGCCGGGGTAAGCAGCGGCAGCACGATCAGGGGCAGGATCAGGCCGCCGCGCCGCAGCGACAGGGTCAGGCTGGCGCCGATGGCGCCCACCGCGCTGACCGCGGGCGTGCCGATCAGGAGCGAGATGACGAGCACCAGCGTGGCGGGGCCGGGCAGGTTGAACAGCAACGCCAGCAGCGGCGACAGCACGGTCAGCGGCAGACCGGTGGAAAGCCAGTGCGCCAGAATCTTGGCCTGCGACACGCTTTCCAGCGGCAGCGGCGACAGCGCGATCACATCCAGGCTGCCATCCTCGAAATCGCCCTGAAACAGGCGGTCGAGCGACAGGAGCGCCGCCAGCAAGGCGGCCACCCACAGCACGCCGCCCGCCACCCGCGCCAGAAGTTTCAGGTCCGCGCCGATGCCCAGCGGCACCAGCGTCGCCACCAGCGCGAAGAAACCCAGCGCCAGCGCCGCGCTGCCGCCGCTGCGGGCGGCCAGCCGAAGATCGCGGACCAGGAGGGCGGTGAAGGCGCTCATAACCGGATGCTCGCATTGCCCAGGCCCAGCGGCTCATGGGTGGCGGCAATCAGAATGCCGCCCCGGCCGCAATGCAGCGTCATCTGACGCGCGATTAGCGCCTGGCCATCCTTGTCCAGCGCCGCAAAAGGCTCGTCCAGCAGCCAGAGCGGGCGCGCGCTGACGACAAGCCGCGCCAGCCCCAGCCGCCGCTTCTGGCCGGCGGAAAGATAACGGCAGGGAAAATCCCTCTGCCGCGTCAGGCCGACCTCGGCCAGCGCGGCTTCAGGCTCGGCATTGCTGCGATACAGTTTTGCAAAAAAGGCCAGCTGCTCGATTACGCTCAGCTGCGGCTTGAGGCCGTCCTGATGGCCAAGCCAGCCGATCGCACGGCCGCGCTCTTCGCTGTCGTCGCTTTCGCCTTCCGGCGTTTTCAGCACCAGCCGTCCGGCGCGCGGGGTGAGAAAGCCGGCGATCAACCGCAACAGCGATGTCTTGCCCGCGCCGTTGGCCCCTTCCAGCGCCAGCGCCTGCCCCGCCGAAACGCAGAATGACAGCCCCTCGAACAGGGTGCGATCGCCGCGCGCGCAGGCGAGCTTTTCAGCGGTGAGAGAGGTGATCATAGGTCGGCGTTCTTACATCCTGAACCAGGATTTGTCGAAACATCTCGATGTCGGGGGCGAAAAGACCGGCGCGCCCTCAATACATGTGCTGTCCGCCATTGATCGAAAGGGTGGACCCGGTAATGAAGCCGCCGTCATCGGCCACCAGGAACAGCACCGCCCGGGCGATTTCGTCCGCCTTGCCCAGGCGCTTGACCGGAATGCGGGCGACGATCTTATCGAGCACGTCCGGCGGCACGGCTGCCACCATGTCGGTATCAATATAGCCCGGTGCGATGGCGTTGACGGTGATGCCCTTGGCGGCGCCTTCCTGGGCCAGCGCCTTGGTGAAGCCGTGAATGCCCGACTTGGCGGCGGCGTAATTGACCTGGCCATACTGGCCGGCCTGACCGTTGATCGAGCCGATATTGACGATGCGGCCGAAGTTTCGCTCCAGCATGCCGTCCCAGGCGACCTTGCACATGTTGAAACAGCCGCCGAGATTGGTGTCCATCACATCATCCCAGGCCTGGCGGCCCATTTTCTTCATGGTGGCGTCGCGGGTGATGCCGGCATTGTTGACGATCACATCCACCGGGCCGAGCTGGGCGGCGACAGCCTCCATGCCCTTCTTGCATTCGTCGAAGGAGGAAACGTCCCACTTGAAGGCGGCGATGCCGGTCTTGTCGGAGAAGGCCTTGGCGCGTTCGTCATTGCCGGCGTAATTCGCCGCGACCAGATAGCCGGCTTTCTTGAGCCCGATGGAAATCGCTTCGCCGATACCGCGCGTGCCGCCCGTAACCACCGCTACCCGTGCCATGTGTTTCCCCATTTCTCGTTGTCATGAGAATTAGGCAGCAATCGGTGCGCGTTTCAACGGAAACGCGATGCTGCACTGCGCCAAATCATGCGCCTAAATATTGATCAACGCTCAACCGTAAGAGCGATGCCCATGCCGCCGCCAATGCAGAGCGTCACGAGGCCCTTTTTGGCGTCGCGGCGGCCCATTTCGTACAGCAGGGTGGTGAGCGCCCGCGCCCCCGAGGCACCGATGGGGTGGCCGATGGCGATGGCGCCGCCATTGACGTTGACCTTGCTGGTATCCCAGCCCAATTCCTTGTTCACGGCGCAGGCCTGGGCGGCGAAAGCCTCATTGGCTTCCACCAGATCGAGATCGGCGGCTTTCCAGCCGGCCTTTTCCAGCGCCAGCCGGGACGCCGGGATCGGGCCGGTGCCCATCACCTTGGGGTCCACGCCGGCCTGGGCCCAGCTGGCGATGCGGCCCAGCGGGGTGAGACCGCGGGCGCTGGCATCCTTGGCGCTCATCAGCACCAGCGCGGCGGCGCCGTCATTGAGGCCCGAGGCATTGCCGGCGGTGACGGTGCCGTCCTTGGCGAAGGCGGGCCTGAGGGCCGCCATGGCTTCGAGGGTCGCGCCATCGCGGATATATTCGTCGGTATCCACCACCGTCTCGCCCTTGCGGGTCTTGACCGTGACGGCGGCGATTTCGTCCTTGAACCTGCCGGCCTTGCGGGCGGCCTCGGCCTTGTTCTGGGAGGCGACGGCGAAGCGGTCCTGGTCCTCGCGGGTGATCTGGAATTCCTTGGCGACATTCTCGGCGGTGGTGCCCATGTGATAGCCGTTGAAGGCATCCCACAGCCCGTCGCGGATCATGGTGTCGATCAGGCCGAGGTCGCCCATCTTCTGGCCGGCGCGCAGATAGGCGGCATGGGTGGACATGCTCATGGATTCCTGGCCGCCGGCGACGACGATGCGGCTGTCGCCGTTGCGGATCGCCTGGGCGCCCAACGCCACGGTGCGCAGGCCCGAGCCGCACACCATGTTGATGCCCCAGGCCGGGGTGCCGATGGGAAGTCCCGCGGCGATGGACGCCTGGCGCGCCGGGTTCTGGCCCTGGGCGGCGGTGAGGACCTGGCCCAAAATCACTTCGCTGACGTCGTTGCCGTCGAGCTTGGCCCGCGCCAGCGCGGCCCGGATGGCGACCTCGCCCAGTCTGTGGGCGGGCACCGAAGCAAAAGCGCCGCTGAAGGAACCCACCGGGGTCCGCGCGGCCGAAACGATCACAACTTCTTCCACGGCATATCTCCTCACCAGCAGCCTGCCGTTATGTATCGTAAATTGCCGCGAATGCGAGCCCCGCTGTTGCAACAATATTACATGTGCAAAAACAATGGGTTATAGTTATGTTGCGCAGCATTTTTATGCTGCGTCTGCTAAAATCGCGCTGGACGCCGGTTGAAGAGTGATATTCTGTGAGGCTTCAGGCCGTCCGGGGGGACAGCATTTCAAGGGTGGGATTGTGTCGGAAGAAAAAACCAAGGCCGAGGGTCCGGTCGTCATCAAGAAGTATGCGAACCGCCGTCTCTACAACACGCAGACGTCCAGCTATGTGACGCTCGACCACCTGGCCCTGATGGTCAAGGAAGGTACCGAGTTCGAGGTCCAGGACGCCCGCAGCGGCGATGACATCACCCGCTCGGTCCTGACCCAGATCATCTTCGAGGAAGAAGCCAAGGGGCAGAACCTGCTGCCGATCAAGTTCCTGCGCCAGCTGATCCGTTTCTATGGCGACAGCCTGCAGGCCTTCGTGCCCGGCTATCTCGACATGAGCATGGAGAGCTTCACCAAGAACCAGGGCGCGATGCGCGACCGGCTGGCCGAGGCCCTGGGCGGCGGCAACCAGATGGTGGAGAATCTCACCCGCCAGAATCTGGCGATCTTCGAACGGGCAATGCAGATGTTCTCGCCTTTCAACGCCGTGGCGCGCGCCAAGGGCGAGGCGCCGCCGGAGCCGGACAAGCCGGGGTCCAGCGAAGTGGATACGCTCAAGCGCGAAATGGAAGCCATGCGCCGTCAGCTCTCCGAGCTGAGCCAGAGGAAGTGAATCGCGGATTTCGGGCTGCCGCTCTTATCCCTTCCGCTCTGGTTCTGGCCGGTTGCATCGCGCCGATGCGCCAGCGCGAAGCCGAGAGCCGCGCCAGCCGATCCTTGCAGACTTTCTGCCAGAACAAGGCCTGCGGCCCGGCGCGATTGGTGAAGACCGAGAAGATCAAGAATCGCTGGCTGGTGGATTTCGAACCTCTGGGAGGGCTTTACACCGTCGCGGTGGATCCGGGCGGCAACACCGATGTCAGCGTCTGGGACAAAAACCCGGTGCGGTAGGCGTGCTTTCCCGCCCCCGGGGCTTGCTGCTAGGCTGGCGGCGCATTCTCCGGAGATCGTCATGCCGCGTCCCGCCTGGATTCTTGCGAGTTTCGCGCTGCTGCTGGCCACGCCCGTTCTTGCAGCGCAAGCCATTGACGGCTGGAACAGCTACAAGTTCGGCATGTCGCCCGATGCGGCACGCGCCGTTCCGGGCATCGCCTTCGGCCTTTATTCGCCCAAGAACCTGATGAACGAGAATGTCGGCGCCATGTCGTCGAAAAAAGCCATGCTGAACGGCAGGGCCTATACGCTGGACCTGTATTTCGACGGCGCGCAGAAACTGAACCGCGCCTATCTGGAAAACCAGATCAATGCGGCGCGGCCCGACTGCGAAAGGCGCTTCCTGGACCTGGTGGCGCTGATGGAAAAATCCTATGGCGGCTTCCTGGCGGTGAACCCGCAGCGCCAGAGAAGCAGCGCCGATACCCCGCCGGTTTCGCTGGTGTGGAAGAAGCAGGGCCCCTCCAGCTACCAGCTCTCCACCATATTCCTGGATGGCGAAACCGCCTCGGCCTGGAAGGCCCGCAATGTCCAGGGCGGCAATTACCTGGATATATCCGCCACCTGGAGCGGCAAGACGGACGACACCCGGAATGCCTGTGTCACCAGCCTAGATTTCAACGGCAAGTAACCGCTTGCCAAACCGCCGATAACGTTGTCGGCGCCGCTCGCCCCGGCGGTTCGGGAATGTCCGCCTTGCGCCAATAGCAGCCATTCACCCTGCACAGGTTAGCCTAGGTCACGCGGGCCAGGGACTGTCCGCTTGCCGCAACGGCGGATAAGCTTCCGGGCACATTTGGTGATCCTTCACGCAGCAACTTTCGTACTTTCCTTTCATTGCCAATCGAGGGGCCATGTTCAACGGATTTTCCAGGGTCTGGACCCCAGTCCTGGGCGTCAATCAGATCGAAAGAAGGCCAATATCGGTTCATCTTGCGGGCGAGCGCTTGGTTCTATTCCGTGATCAGAAGGGGAAGGTTGCGGCTCTACTCGATCGATGCCCTCACCGTGGAGCTGCCCTATCGCAGGGCCGGGTGACCTCGGAAGGCCGGATTGAATGCCCGTTCCATGGCTGGCAGTTCGACCGACAGGGCAATGCCTGCCATGTCCCCCTCAATCCGGATGCGAAACTCCTCCTCTTGTCGGCACGGGCGCTACCCGTCCGTGAGATCGGTGATCTCGTGTGGGTCTATACAGCGCCCGAGACGCAGGATGTGCCGGAGCCCATGGTCCCGGATGGCCTGGTGAGCCCGGACCTATCCCGCACCTATGTCCAACGCCTATGGCGCTGCCACTGGACCCGGGCAATGGAAAATATGCTGGACAGCCCCCATCTCCCGTTCGTGCATCGCCGAACTATCGGCAAGGCGTTGCGCAATCGAATGACTCCATCCTCGCGAATGGAGATCACTTGGGAGGATACCCCATATGGTGGCCGGGCAGAGGCAAGCATGGACGGCAAAGCGGGGGGGGCCGTTCTTGAGTACTTCAAGCCCAATATCATGGTCTTGAACATCCCGGTTCCGGGAAAACATCTAAGGATTCACGCGCTGGTCGTCCCGGAGCGGCCAGGACATACGCATCTCATCATCTGCCAATCGAGAGACTTCGCTCGGTGGAAGATTTGGAATCCAATTTTCTACTGGATGAACAAGCGGATTGCTGACGAGGACAAGAATGTTGTCGAGTCCGGAGGGGTGGAAGAAGTGCCACCGGCGGCAACAGAATGTTCCGTGCCATCCGACAGGGCGACGTTACAGTTCCGGAAATATTACTACGAAGAATTGCGGACATCCGGGGGGTTAGGCACTTCGCCGGATGACGAGCTAATATCCGCTTTGCGCTAGGAGCGGTCATTAAGCCCGGTTCTGCCTATCGCCCGATTTGGTTGGCGAATCTGCCGAAAATTTCGACGGGGATATCGGCGCTGCTGCCGCGAAGCGGGGTGGCAAGTAGGCCAGCGTCGCGTGGTGGAGACTTGGATAGCGTAACCTGGAGGCACGTCCATTTTCACGCATGCGCCTGTCGGCTTCAGGCCAGGAAGGCAATTCATCTTGCTGGTCCTCCCATTGCACGACTGAAGCTTCGTCACACCAACCGATGAGGTGGGGCATTGCGGTTTTGTGAGAGCCGGTGGTCATGTAAAGGCGCATGGCATCCTGACTGTTCCATGCGGTCATGGTCCAAAATGCCCACTGCCGATCTGGCAAGAGGGAACCACCTCGAAAACCGCTGGCCTTTCTGACCGCGGCAGTGGTCCGCAGCGCATGAAATGCAAAAACTGGCAGGAAGCGGACAGAGCGTAATCTCAGCCGTGTTACACTTATGAAAAGCATCCGAATATACTGCCGCGCATCGGCGATTTGGTCCAACAAGCGATAAGGCGATCCATGGCCGCCTTGGGCCAGAAGCGGTCATTCGGTCTTCGGCATGACGGCCAAAATTGTTTTGCGCGCGGCACAGGCAGGATCAGCTTCTCGACCACTCGGGGTCGAGAACCGGCTCGCCGAAATGGAAGCCCTGGAAATAATCCACGCCGAAGCTTTGCAGCAGGCCGGCATCGGCGTCGGAGCCCACCCATTCCGCCACGGTCTTGATGCCGAGATTTTTCGCCAGGCCCACCAGGGTGCGGACGAAGACCTGGTTTTCCGGACTTGCCGCCAGGTTCTTGACATAGGAGCCGTCGATTTTCACCGTGTCCACATGCAGCATCTGCAGGTTGCGGAATGAGGTATAGCCGGCGCCGAAATCGTCAATCGCCACCCGCACCCCCAGCTCCTTGAGCTGGGTGATGAAGCGGGCATTCTCCTCGAAATGGTGCAGGGCCGCGGTTTCGGTCAATTCGACGATCAGCCGGTTCGCCACATCGTTGCTGTCGCGGATGTAATCAACAAAGCCTTGCAGCCATGCCGGATCGTCCGCCGCGGTGCCCGAGACATTGACCGCCAGGGTGATGGTTCTGTGCGCCTTCAGATTGGCGATGACGGTTTCCAGCGCGAAACGGTCCACCAGATGGACAATGCCCATATGCTCGGCGGCGGGAACGAAATAGCCGGCGGTGAGGATCTCGCCATTGGGCCGGATCATGCGCAGCAGGGATTCATAATGGCTGGGCCGGCGCGACTTGGCGCCGATGATGGGTTGATAGGCCAGGCGCAGGCGGTTTTCCTTCAGCGCCGCGACAATCTCGTCGGCGATCGCCATCTGGCGAAGCCGCCCGGTTTCGCGCTGGGGCGAATGTTCATAGACCGCATAGCCGTCGCGGCCGCGCTCGCGGGCGCGGTCCAGCGCCTCTTCGGCGCGCAGCATGGCTTCCTGGCTGTTGGAGGCGGCGCCCGGCAGCCAAACCGAGCCCACGGAGCAGGTGGCGGAAACCTGGCCGCCGCGCGTCTCGATGACATGGTCGCGCACTGCGGCACGCAGCCGGCCGGAGACCACCTCGATCTCGCGCGCGCTGCAATTCTTCAGGATGACGCCGAACTTGTTGCCGGCGGTGCGGCCGATAATGTCGCTGCCCCGCAGGGAACGGGCCAGCCGCTCGGCCACGCCCACGATGACTTCCTCGCCGGCGTCGAAGCCGAAACCGTCATTGATCATCGCCAGCCGGTCTATCGAGGCGACGATGAAGGCGCAGTGGCGGCTTTCTTCCTTGGCCTTGTCGATCGCCTGGGCCAGTTCGGCGCGCAGGGCATTGCGGTTGAGATGGCCGGTGAGTTCGTCGCGGTTGGCCAGGTAGCTGAGGCGCTGATGTTCCCGCGCCCGCTCGGTGGTGTCGCGCATAAGGCCGACCAGCCGTTCGGTGCGGCCGTCCTGGCCGGGGATGCGCGATCCCACCATGCTGAAACTGAGCGCGCCCATCGCCGAGGCGATTTCGATATCGACCTGGAAATTGGTGGCATAGAGCGAACGCGTGTCCAGGATGGTTTGCAGCGGTCCGCGCTTTTCCTGCGGGATGCTGTCGATCAGGACCTGGGCGCGATTGTTTTCGAGATGCAGCGGAAGCGCCTGGAGCGCGCCGTCCCACAGGATGGTGCCGTCCGCGACGTTCCATTCAAACACGGCGGCGCCCGCAGCCTGCATCGCCAGCCGAAGACGCGCATTTTCATGCACAGCGCCAATCTCGGCACCCGTCTCCGAACGCGGCTCCTTTTGAAGCGTTTGCGTTAGCACATCACCATCCCCGGCCGGATTCTCCGGCTGGCGGCGATATTGCCCTGTCACGCTTTAAGAACCGGTAACCCGTGGGGCATTTCCGGCGCGGTCTGAGGTTTGCGTTGCCAAATGGTTATGAAGCCCATTGGCGACACATTCCTGACCTTAGCGGCCGGCGCGGCGAACGCCGCCTGGCGCAGCCGCGCCCTGCAAAAAGCCAGCAACCCCAGCGGCTTGCGCGGAGACGGGCAGGATGAACCGCATCAGCCGCCGCCCCATGGCCATGGCCGCGCGCGCGGACACCTGGCCCAGAGCGGGACGGCCGGCGATGTGCCATTGCGGGACCCGCGCACCTCTCCGCGCCTGACCGCCGCCTTTACCGCCCAACTGCTCGGCCAGATACTGCCCGACCCGGAAAAGCGTCGTGGTGTTTCTTATGAGCGCCCGGCGATGGCATTGTCACTGGGCTTCGACACGAAATTGTGAGACGCGCGCCGCGCCGATCAGGCCGGCCGCGAAGAATATCTCGGCGACATTGATCGCGCCATCCATCAAGGCCAGTCCGCCGCAAAGAAGCGCCGCCGCCGCCAGCAGCGCCAGCGCTGCGCGGCCCGGGCCGGCGGCAAACCCGCTCAGCGCCACCGCGACGGTCAGGCAGACGCCGAGAATCTGGCAGGCCAATGCATAGACGGGCTCGCCCGACAGCGCTGCGGCAAGGCCCGCGCCAAGCGCCAGCGCCAGCGCCAGGCTGGCAGCCAAAGACGGGATCGGCCGCGCCAGCACCGCCAGCAGGCCAAGCGCCAGCGCGGTGGTGCCGAGGCTGGCGGCAATCGGCGCCACCGCGGGCGCCAGGGAAAGAAATTGCGGCTGCACCATGCCCAGCGCCCGTGCCGCCGCCAGCGCGGCCAGCAGCATGGCGGCAAAGCGGATATTGATGCGCGAGGAAATCCGGGAAGCCCCGGCCAGCAGCCAGGCGATCACGGCAGCCGCGAACAAAAGCAGGGCGGCGAGCGAATCAAAAACAAAAGCCATGCCGGACGATAAGTCCGGCATGGCTTTCTATCCATGGGCGGGCGTGCTTAAGCGGCCAGGAGATTGCGCAGGACGTACGGCAGGATGCCGCCATTCTTGTAATAGGAGACTTCATCCGCCGTCATGATCATCAGCACCAGGGGCAGCGCCGCGGTCTTGCCGTCCGGATAATGGATGGTGGCGCTGATCCGCATGCGCGGCTTGAGATCGCCCGACAGGCCGGGAATATCCACGATCTCGCGGCCGGTGAGGCCGTAGTCCTTGCGGCTCTTGCCGGCTTCAAAGCAGAAAGGCGCCACGCCCATGCCGATCAGGTTGGAGCGATGGATGCGCTCGAAGCTTTCGGTGATCACCGCCCGCACGCCCAGCAGCTTGGGACCCTTGGCGGCCCAGTCGCGCGACGAGCCGGTGCCGTATTCCTTGCCGCCGATGACGATGGTGTCCAGGCTCGCCGCCTTGTAGCGCTGGGCGGCGTCGAAGATGGACATCGCCTCGCCCTCGCCCGCGACATCGGCGTAATACACCGTGTTGCCGCCTTCCTTGCCGCCCATCATTTCATTGCGGATGCGGATATTGGCGAAGGTGCCGCGTTCCATCACTTCATGGTTGCCGCGGCGCGAGCCGTAGGAGTTGAAATCCTTCTGCGCCACCTGATGCTCGGACAGATAGATGCCGCCCGGCGCGGTGGGCTTGATATTGCCCGCCGGCGAAATGTGGTCGGTGGTGATGGAATCGCCGAACAGCGCCAGCACGCGGGCGCCCTTGATTTCCTTGACCGGGGCCGGGGTGATGTTCATCCCGTCAAAGTAAGGCGGGTTCTTCACATAGGTTGAGCCCATGTCCCATTGATAGGTCTGGCCCTTGACCAGCTTGACCTTTTTCCAGTTGGCGTCGCCGGCAAAGACATTGCCATAACGCAGCTTGAAGCTGGAAGCCTTTACCGCCTTGGCGATGGCGGCGCTGATTTCCCTGGAGCTGGGCCAGATGTCCTTCAGATAAACCGGATCGTTGTTCTTGTCGTAACCGACCGGTTCCTTGGTCAGGTCCATATTGACCGAACCGGCCAGGGCATAGGCCACCACCAGCATGGGCGACGCCAGGTAGTTGGCGCGCACCTGGGGATGCACCCGGCCTTCAAAGTTGCGGTTGCCGGAAATGACCGCCGCGGCGACCAGGTCGGCATCGGTGACGGACTTGGCCACGGCGTCGGGCAGCGGGCCGGAATTGCCGATGCAAGTGGTGCAGCCATAGCCGGCCAGCGTGAAGCCCAGCTTGTCGAGCGCCTTGTCCACGCCCGCCTTCTTCAGATAGTCGGTGACCACCTGCGATCCTGGCGCCAGCGATGTCTTGACCCAGGGACGGGTTTTCAGGCCGCGCTTGACCGCCTTGGCGGCCAAAAGGCCGGCGCCCATCATCACGGAAGGGTTGGAGGTGTTGGTGCAGGAGGTGATCGCCGCGATCACCACATCGCCATGCCCGATGGAGGTTTGCGTGCCTTCGAGGGGGGCGCGCTTGTTGGCGCTGTCTTCCTTCTTGAAGGTGGTCATCAGGGCCTGGGCGAAATTGGTGGCGATGTCGGACAGGGCGACCCGGTCCTGCGGCCGCATCGGGCCCGCCATGGACGGCTCGACCGTGGTCATGTCCAGCGACAGCGTGTCGGTAAAGACCGGATCGGCGCTCTTCTTGGTGCGGAACAGGCCCTGCGCCTTGGCGTATTTTTCCACCAGCGCCACGCGCGCCGGCTTGCGCGCCGTGTTCTTGAGGAATTGCACGGTCTCGGAATCCACCGGGAAAAAGCCGCAGGTGGCGCCATATTCCGGCGCCATATTGGCGATGGTGGCGCGGTCTTCCAGCGTCAATTCGTCCAGACCCGGCCCGTAATATTCCACAAATTTTCCCACCACGCCCTTCTTGCGCAGCATCTGGGTGACGGTGAGCACCAGGTCGGTGGCGGTGACGCCTTCGCGCAGCTTGCCGGTGAGCTTGAAGCCGATGATTTCCGGAATCAGCATCGAGATGGGCTGGCCCAGCATCGCCGCTTCCGCCTCGATGCCGCCCACGCCCCAGCCCAGCACGGCCAGGCCGTTGATCATGGTGGTGTGGCTGTCGGTGCCCACCACGGTATCGGGGAAGGCCATCTCCACGCTCTTCTTGCCGTCCTTCTGTTTGCGCACCCACACGGTCTCGGCCAGATATTCCAGATTGACCTGGTGGCAGATACCGGTGCCCGGCGGCACGACGCGGAAATTGGCGAATGCCTGCTGGCCCCAGCGCAGAAACTGGTAGCGCTCGGCATTGCGCTCATATTCCACCGCCACATTCTTCTTGAAGGAATCCCTGGCGCCAAAATTGTCGATCATCACGCTGTGGTCGATCACCAGATCCACTTCGGCCAGGGGATTGATCTTCTCGGGATTGCCGCCAAGATTTTTCATGGCGTCGCGCATCGCCGCTAGGTCCACCACCGCCGGCACGCCGGTGAGGTCCTGCATCAGGACGCGGGCGGGGCGGAAGGCGATCTCGCGGTCGGAGGTGCGGGTCTTCTGCCAGGCCACCACGGCCTGGATATCGCCCTTGGTGACGGAATTTCCGTCTTCGTGGCGCAGCAGGTTTTCCAGCAGCACTTTCATCGAATAGGGCAGCTTGGAGGCGCCCTTGAGGCCGTTCTTTTCCGCCGCGGTCAGGCTGAAATAGACGTAGCTTTTGCTGCCCACTTTGAGGGTGCGGCGGGACTTGAAACTGTCGAGGCTGGTGGTCACGAGGGGGCGCCTTTTTGGGTGGCTGCGGGGGTCTTTTAACCTTGGGCGATTTAGTCAAAAACCGCGCCAAAAGATAGCCGTTTTGGCGTCGCTACCCTTAAAATCGCCCAATTCCGTGGGCAGGATCACAGGCGAAGGGACATGCGGCCGGCCCCCGCCAGAGGGGCGCCGTGTGACGGGGCTTGTTAGAAGTTTGAACCGCTTGCGCAACATTGCCGCCCTATTTCTGCTTGCCGCCGCCGCAGCCCCCGCGCTGGCGCAGGACGGCGCCGCGCCGGGCGATCCCATGAGCGCGCGGCTATCGGCCGAAAAAGTGGGGGATGTCGAGACCGGCACCTTCAGCACGGGCGACAACAACCTGTCCTTCAGCCTTCAGCCCTATGGCGAGCGCTATCTGCTGCGCTTCACCGGTTCGCCGGAGGACTATGTCCTGACCGTCGAGCGCGTGCTCCTGGGCGGGCGCATCCTGCGCTATGACACCGGCGTGACGGCGCTCAGGGTTTCGGTGTGGGGCGGCATGACACTTTACACCGAGGCCGCGCCCGGCGGACTGCCGGCAACGCGCGTGGGCGACGACACCAGCGCACCCCGGCCCGTGGTCAGCCACAATGATTTTGTCGCCGCCCTGACGGATGAGGAAAGTCACCTGGCCTATACTAGGCAGCTGCATTTGCGGTTTTCCGCCGATCCCAGGATCCTGGCCGGAACCGACGATAATCGCGGCCTGGCCTTCGACGCCATGGTCAGCGCCGAAGCGGGGATCGAACGGCTCATCGGCGCACCTTCGGGCCGCCAGGCGCTGAGCCGGAAATTCGACATGGTCAGGATTGTGCAGAGCGACAAGCCGGGCATCACCGTGTCCGGCAAGACGCTGCTGGTCAGCTATGCGCCGGCGGCCGGCGCGGTCGGGCGGGCCTCGTCGCGCGAAGTGGCGCTGCAACTGGGCAAGATGCTGCAGATTGCCGAAGCTGGGTGAGGACGCCTCGCTCGCTTCGCTCCCGAGGGGCAAGCTTTTCTAAGCTCGCTGTGCTCGCCAAGAAAAGCTAAGCCAACGCCGCGAGCTTGGGCGAGCGGCCGGGCGGAAACACCGGTGGTATGCCGCGGGCGCAAACATCCGGAGAGCTGCCCGACTAAGGCTCAAATCCCATCGGCGCCAATTCGAATTTCTTAAACTCGAATCCCGGCGCCACGGTGCAGCCCACCAGCGTATAATCGCCCAGACTGCGCGCGCCCTGCCATGCGCCGGGCGGCACCACCAGTTGCGGCTGCTGGCCTTTTTCGATCTCGGGACCGAGAATCTGCACTGTCCTGCCGATACGCAGCTCCAGCGGCGCGCCGCGATAGAAGTGCCAGGCCTCGGCGGCATCCACCCGGTGCCAGCGCGAGACTTCACCGGCCTTGAGCAGGAAATAGATCGCGGTGGAATGCGCCCGCCCCTCATTGCCGTCGCGAAACGTCTCGCGGAAATGCCCGCCCTCGGGGTGCGGCTGAAGCTTCAGCTGCGCAATAATCGCGTCGGCGTTCAAGCGGCGGGCGCCAGACGGGCAGGGGCTAGGCGGGCGCCGCGCGCCGCCAGGATTTCCATGCCGGACGCCACCGAGCGGGCATCATCCAGCGCGTTATGGGCGCGGCCGATGAAAGGCGCCCCCAGGCTGGGGCCGATATCGCAACTGTGCACGCCGCGCGGATCCATCTGATGCTCGGCGAACCAGGCGCGCAAATCGTGAAACTCCGGCAGCGTCTTCATCTGCTTGAGGCCGTAAAGCCGGATATTCTCCTCCAGCACCCATTCGTCATGGCCGAAGGCGCAGATCGGCGCCATGCCGGCGAAATTGAGAAAGCGGTCATACCCTTCCGTGAAGTCCACGCCCCGCTGCGCCAGCATTGCGTTGGTGATGCCGGTGAGGTTTTCGAAATAGGACGACAGGACGGAATTGACGCGGGGGCGGATCAGGATTTCGAATTCGTCCAGGATCTGGAAACTGTCGGCGTCCAGCCGGACCGCGCCGATCTGCACGACTTCCTTGAATTCGCCGGGGCGCAGCCAATGGCTGGCCATGGAACATTCCCAGGCGGTGAATTCCAGGTCGAACACCGTAAGCGCGCCCGACTCCTGCTGGAGCAGGGCGTCGTTCTTCGGCAGAATGAGTTGTCGTATTACTGTCATGGCGCCGCGAATCACTTTAAGTATGCGGCATTAATCCATTGTTAATGACATTCCGCCGAGCCTGACGCCGCTTTTGTTGCAAGCAAGGGGCATGGATGGCGCTGACAGACAATAACGAGGCGTTGCCCAGAGCCGTCCTTCCCAGCGGCAACGGCCAATCGCCCGAACGGTTGCCCGCCGGGGACGCAAAAAAAGGCATCAGCCCCGCATCCTTGAAGGCCCTGGCCCGGCTTCCCCAAATCCACGCCGAAACTTCCGAAACCACTGATCTTGCCCGGTTTATGCGCTCGACGGTGGGCGCCGCGGCGGCCCTGATGCTGCTGGGTGGCGGGGCGGTGATATTCGCGGGCGGAGCCACCCTGCAGCAGGAATTCGCCTGGTGCGTGCTGGTGCTGGCCGGGGTGGGCGCGCTGCTGCGCTCTTATATTAGGTCCATCGCCCAGGCCTTCGACCGCGCCCCCTTGCGCGAAGCCGCCAAGGACCTGCGCGCCGTGCTGTTTTATGTTGGCTTTGCCTGGGGGGCGGGCGCCTTCCTGCTGCTGGGCGGCAACCCGGTTCCGATCACGGGACTCTGCTTCGCCGTTCTGCCTTCTGTCCTGATGATCCCGCTGCTGCGGGATCGGGCCGCCTGCCTGGGCTTCATGGTCCCGGTCACGCTGCTGACGGCGGCCGCCATCATGGTGCAGCCCTGGAGCGATGCCATTGTCGCGCTGGCCATGTTGCTGGTGGTGCAGGGCAGCATTGCGGTGGGTCTGAACTTGCCGGGCCGGGCCCGGTCCGGCCTGCCCGCGGGCCTTTCATTACGCTGAAATCCGCTTACGCTGGGCAGGCTGCGGAACAACGATGACCGGCCGCGGCCCAATCGTGCGATATCCCCATGACCAATTCTGACAATACGCAGCTTGCCGCCCATCGCCTGGCGGAGGCGCGCGTCCTGGCTGCCGCCGGACAGGATGGCGCGCGGCCGGGAGAATTTTTCGACGCCCTGTTTGGCGGCGCCGATGCCGACGACATCGTGATGTGGGATGCCGGCGCTTTGGCGAAAATCGCCGCCGCGGCGGCGGGCGAAGTGGATCGCCACCGCCCCGGTCAGATTGACGTGCGCATCCTGCCGGGCCCGGGCGAAGGCGATCCGGCGGACATGCTGATCGCGATCAATGACGACCGGCCCTTCCTGTTTGATTCTGCGCTGCGCGCCGCCGCGGCCTGCGGCGGGCGCGTCCGCGCCGCTTTTCATCCCATCGTGGCGCGCGACGGCATTTCCATCAGCGTCATTGTGCTGATGCTGGATGTGGTCGGCGACCAGGCGGCGCTGACGGACGGCATGACCAGGGCGTTCACCCAGGGCCTGTTGGCGGTGCGCGACTGGCGGGCCATGCTGCTGCGGCTGAAGCAGGCGCGCGATGAATTGGCATCGGCGCCGCCCAAGGGCGCGGATATCAGCGAAGACATCGCCTTTCTGAACTGGCTGGGCGACAATCATTTCACCTTTCTGGGCGCGCGCGATTACCGCCTGGCGGTGGAAGGCGGCGCGGTGCGGCTGGACCCGCGCGACGAAACCGGCCTGGGCGTGCTTTCCGACGTGCAGGAACGGGTGGTGCGGCGCCCCTCCGAGCCGCGCACTTTGTCGCCGGACGTGCAGGCGTTCCTGGGCGAAGCCGATCCCCTGATCGTCACAAAATCCAGCAGCATGAGCCTGGTGCACCGCCGGGTGCATATGGATTATGTCGGCGTCAAGACATTCGACGCGGCGGGCGCCTTCACCGGCGAGCATCGCTTTGTCGGCCTGTTCACCTCCGGCGCCTACAGTCTCAATCCCCGCCAAATTCCGCTGCTGCGCCGCAAGATCGCGGCGGTGACGGCGCGCGCCGGCCTTTCGCCCACCAGCCATGACGGCAAGGCCCTGGCGCATATTCTCGATACCTTTCCGCGCGACGAGTTGTTCCAGATTTCGGAGGACGAGCTTTTCGCCATCGCCATGGGCATCCTCAAGCTTGGCGGGCGGCCCAAGGTGCGGCTGTTCCTGCGCTTCGACCGCTTTGACCGCTTCGCCTCGGCGCTGGTGTTCGCGCCGCGCGATCACGTCAACGCCGCCTCGCGCGCGCGCATCCATGCCCTGCTCGCCCGCGCCCTGGCCGGCCGCACCTCGGCTTCGGATGTGGCGATTGATGAAACCGCGCTGGTGCGCCTGCACTACATCATCGGGCGCAATCCCGGGGCGCGGCCGAAAGTGGATATCGCCGCGCTGGAGCATGACATCGCCGAGGCCATCAAGACCTGGGATGATGCCTTTATCGAGGCGATGTGCGCCCGCCATGGCCGCAGCGAAGGCGCCCGCTTGGCCGCTGCGCGGGCTCCCATATTCTCGCCCGGCTATCAGGGCCAGTTTCCCGCCCATGATGCGGTGCGCGACCTGGAGATATTGGAGGCGCTTTCCGCCAGTCCCGATACGCTGAAGGTCTCGGCCAGCGCCTGGCGCAGGCCCGGCGATGCCGCGCCGGTGATCCGGCTCAAGCTGCATGTGCTGGGCGAGATCCTGCCGCTGAGCGCGACCTTGCCGGTGTTCGAGAATCTGGGCCTCAAGGTGGTGGCGGAAGACAATTTCCCCTTCAGCTTCAAGCGCGACGATGGCTGGACCGCCGAGGCGGTGATCCTGGATTTCCTGATGGAGCGCGCCGACGGCAAGCCGGTGCGGCTGGATGATGTCCGCGGCCCGCTGGAGGACGCCTTTCAAGCCGTGATCAGCGGCCAGGCGGAAAGCGACAATTTCAACCGCCTGGTGATGGGCGCGCAGCTGGACTGGCGCGCCATCACGATTTTGCGTGGCGTGGCGAAATTCCTGCGCCAGGCCGCCATTCCCTTCAGCCAGGACTATATGGAGCAGGCGCTGAACCGCAATCCGGACATCGCATTGCTGCTGGTGGAATTGTTTGCCGCCCGCCTGCATCCGGAAGATGGCGGCGAGGACGCGGCGAAAAAGATCGCCGAGCGGATCGAGGCGGCCCTGCGCGATGTTCCCAGCCTGGATGACGACCGCATCCTGCGCCGTTTCCGCAATGTGATCGAGAATATCCTCAGGACCAATTTCTGGCAGGAGGACCGCGCCACATTGGCGCTCAAGCTGGACTCGCAGAAACTGGAGGAATTGCCCGCGCCACGGCCCTGGTGCGAAATCTTCGTCTATGCGCCCGCCATGGAAGGGGTGCATTTGCGTTTCGGCAAGGTGGCGCGCGGCGGCATCCGCTGGTCCGACCGGCGTGAGGATTTCCGCACCGAAATCCTGGGCCTGGTCAAGGCGCAGCAGGTCAAGAATGCGGTGATCGTGCCGGTGGGCGCCAAGGGCGGCTTTTACCCCAAGATCGCGCCGCTGGGCCAAACCCGCGAAGACGCGATGGCGACCGGCGTTGCCGCCTACAAGATGCTGATCAACGCCCTGCTCGACATCACCGACAATCTGAAGCCGGACGGCGGCATCGTGCCGCCGCCCAATGTCCGGCGCCATGACGGCGATGATCCCTATCTGGTGGTGGCGGCCGACAAGGGCACCGCCACCTTTTCGGACATCGCCAACGGCATCGCCGAGGAGCGCGGTTTCTGGCTGGGCGACGCCTTCGCCAGCGGCGGCAGCCATGGCTATGACCACAAGAAAATGGGCATCACGGCGCGCGGCGCCTGGGAAGCGGTGGGGCGGCATTTCCGCGAACTGGGCCGCGACATCCAGAAGGAGGATTTCACCGTCATCGGCGTGGGCGACATGTCGGGCGATGTTTTCGGCAACGGCATGCTGTTGTCGGCGCATATCAGGCTGCTGGCGGCCTTCGACCACCGTCACATCTTCCTGGATCCGTCGGCGGCCACCGCGGCGCCATTCCAGGAGCGCCAGCGCCTGTTCACCCTGCCCCGTTCGAGCTGGGACGATTACGACAAGAAGCTGATCGGTCCGGGCGGCGGCGTCTTCGCGCGCTCCTTGAAGGAAATTCCGCTGACGCCGGAGGTCCAGGCGCTGATCGGCAGCGACGCCACGAGCCTGCCGCCGGCGGCGTTGATCCATGCGCTGCTGAAGGCCAGGGCCGATCTATTGTGGTTCGGCGGCATCGGCACCTACATCAAGGCCCAGAGCCAGAGCAACATGGATGTCGGCGACCGCGCCAATGACGCGGTGCGGGTGAACGGCAAGGAGATCAAGGCGCTGGTGGTGGGCGAAGGCGCCAACCTGGGCGTCACCCAGCTCGGCCGCATCGAATATGCCAAGAGCGGCGGGCGCATCGACACCGACGCGATAGACAATTCCGCCGGCGTCGATACCTCCGATCACGAAGTGAATCTGAAGATCCTGTTTTCCGGACCCTATCGCCGGGGGGAAATGGATTCCCAGAAGCGCGATGCGGTGCTGGCCAACATGAGCGATGAAGTGGCAGCCCTGGTGCTGGCCGACAATTACGACCAGACCCTGGCGCTGTCGGTGGCGGAGGCCTCTGCGGCGCGCGACCTGGATGCCGATGCCCGTTTCATCCGCGAACTGGAAAGCCGCGGCAAACTGGACCGCGCCGTGGAATTCCTGCCTTCCGATGCCGAGATCGCCACCCTGGCGCATGACGGCAAGGGCCTGACGCGGCCGGAACTGGCGGTGCTGCTGGCTTATGCCAAGCTCGACCTGGAAGCCGAAATCCTCGCCAGCGCCCTGCCCGACGATCCGGCCCTGACGTCCTGGCTGGCCTCCTATTTCCCGGCGCAGGCCGCCACGCAGTTCGCCGCCGAACTGCCGCATCACCGGCTGAAACGGGAAATCATTTCCACCGGCCTGGCCAATCGCATCGTCAATCTGGCGGGTCCGGTGTTCGCGGCCCGGATGAAGGAAATGTCGGGCGCCAGCGGCGCGGAAGTGGCGCGCGCCTTTGTGGTGGCGGAAGGCGCATTCGGACTGGAAGGCCTGAAAAAGCGCGTCGATGCCCTGGACGGCAAAATTCCGGCGGCGCTACAGACCAGGCTTTACAGCGAGATCGCCGAAACCCTGCGGCGCCTGGGGCCGTGGTTCCTGGGCCATGTGGGCGGGCGGGACGATCTGGCCGCCGCCGTCGCGCTCTATCGCGCCGGGGTCGAAGCGCTGCGCGACCAGCACAGGGATTTCATTTCGAAAGAACAGGCGCAAGAAGCGCAGGCCCGCATCGCCCGCTTCAAGGATGCGCCGCCCGAACTGGCGCGCGACATCGGCCTGTTGCCGCTGCTGGGCGTGGCGCCCGAGATCGCGACCCTGGCGCGCAGCGGCGGCCATGCCATCGGCTGCGTGGCGAAACTCTATTTCGGAGTCGGCGACATCTTGGGGCTGGATCGCCTCAGGCTGCTGGCGGGGCGCATCGCCCCTGCCGAACATTGGGACCGGCTCGCCATCCGGCGGCTGATCGATGACCTGTTCGCGGCCCAGCGCATGCTGGCGCAAAGCCTGCTCGCCGGCCTCGGCAAGGAGGCTGGCGCCGGCGAGGCCGAAAAGGCGCTGGCGGCCTGGGCGGACAAAAACGCGGATTCGCTGGTGCGGAGCAAAAGCTTCCTGGCGGCGCTGGAAAGTTCAGGCGATTTGTCCATCGCCAAGCTGACCCTGGCCAACAGCCAGATTCACAAGCTTTCCGAAATCTAGCGGACGAGATTCAGTTTGTGGGCGGGCTCGGCGCTGGGCGGGGCGCTCTTGTCCTGGCCGACAAACTCGATGCCGATGCCATGCTCATGATGGCGCGCGACGCGGCCGGCAAGACCGGCGATCAGGACGAATTCGCCCAAAGGCGGGCGCACTTCGCTCTTGAGCGAAACACCGCCGACGGAAATGTCCATCACTTCGCAATTGACGATCTGGCCGTCGGCGCGGGTGAATTTGGCAAAGCCCTTCTGATTGGTGCGTTCATGGCGGCGCAGCACGGTTTCGTCCACCAGCGCCTTGTTGAGAAACAAGGTGAGCTGCTCGGCCGTGCGCTCGCGCTTGGCGGGGGTGCAGACAAAAGAGACGCCGAAGCCGTGGCCGTCGCGCCGCGCCACGGCGCCCTCGAAACGTCCAAAACCGTCCACATAGAGAACGACCGCCGTGCCGTGCTCGGGAATGATCTCGCAATCGATCGCGGCTCCGCCGGGAGACAGGTTGATGATGGTGCAGCGGGCTTCCTTGCCGTCGCCGGGCGTAAACAGCCGCCCCGACAGGTCCACGCGCACGCGGCGAAAACGCCTGCGTTCGGCTTTCGCCTTGGCGACAATCGGCTCGGCGTCCTTGATGGACAACGCCATAGGATCGGCTTTCACTTGGAATCTCACATACTTTTACCGGTTGAGGGTCAACACAAGGTTACCGGCCGCACCCCGATCTTCACCTTTTCCGCCCTTCCGGGCTTAACGGAACAGCAGCGGCGCGGTATATGGAACCCAGAATTGGTGGCTTTAAGGGCTGGGGCCCGGGTTGGCCGCCCTGCTGGAGCAAAAAAGGCCATGTTCATGATTTCCCCCAATTCCGCCGGCGCCAAGACCGTTTCCCCGAGGCCGCTGGCCTTCGCCGCCGCCGGCCTGTGCTTTCTTGCCCTGGCGGGATGCGCCAGCGACGACGCCCCGGTGAATGCCTCGCCCTTCGCCCAGGCCCTGAACAAGGACTATCTGGACCTGGCCAGCCAGGCCGCCGCCGCGCCGGCTCCGGAAAGCAATGAAAGCTTTTTCGATAATCCCTTCGGCCTGTTCGGAAGTCCGGCCAACCCCAACGACCTTCTGGTCACCGCGTTCAACGACAAGGCAGACCTGGCGCGCCAGGGCCAGGAGCCCGCGCCCGAAGCAGCTCCCAGCAACAATCCCGATGCCACCAACCTGCATGACCGGCTGGTGCGCGACGTGGCGGCCGGCAAGGACCGCTTTCCCGAACAGGCCGCCCGCGCCCAGGCGGATTATGATTGCTGGATTCTGGACAGCAATGTGACGGCCATGATCCCGGCTTCGCAGGCCTGCCGCAGCGCATTCGACGGCTCGCTTCTGGCGCTGGAGAATGCCGCTCGTCCCGCGCCGCCGCCGCCGCCGCCGCCCGTATTCGCCCCGGTGGCAGCGCCGCCCCCGCCGCCCGCGCCCGCGCCCAGCGAATTCACCGCCTATTTCGATTTCGATTCCTGGACCCTGACCGCCGAAGACCTGACGGTGATCACCAATGCGATCAACACCGCGCGGTCCGGCGGCCAGACGCACATCACCGTGGTGGGCCATACCGACACGTCCGGATCGGCGGACTATAACCAGAAGCTGTCCGTGCGCCGGGCCAATGTGGTGGTCGAGGCGATGGTGGACATGGGCGCGCGCCGCGCCGCGATCCAGGCTTCCGGCGTCGGCGAAACCGACCTGGAAGTTCAGACGCCGGACAACACCAAGGAAGCCAAGAACCGCCGGACGGTGATTGGCCTGGTGCCGTAGCAAGCGCCAGCGACACCAGGATTTGTAATTCTCCTGTCAGCCGTTGGCAGGAGTTCGCCCTTTCGCCGGGGCAACGAACCTTCTAGGCTCGCGTTATGAGCTTGATGGGACATTTCCAGGCCAGATGGATTTTCGCCGCGCTGATGGTGCTGCCGGCGGCGGCCTGGGCGCCCACGGCCCTGGCGCAAGGAGCCAATTACGACGTCAAGACCATGAATTTCGACCTGTGGTGCCAGGAGCAGCAGCATCTGGCGCCCGAACGCTGCGACAAACGCACACCGGATGACGAAAAGGATTTCGAGGCCTATCGCGCCAAGATCGAGGAATATGAAATTCCGTATCTGCAGCAGAAGCAGAACGACATCGCGCTGGACCGCAACATCCTGAACAAGGATCCGGTGGACAATCCCATCACCCAGGATTCCCAGACCCAGTCGCTGCAGCAGCAGCGCTCGCAGTCCATAGATCCGCGCACACCCAAGCCGTAAGACGCTTTCGCGTCAGGAAATGCGGCTTATATCCTGGCTGTTGGCCACGCCGCGCAGGCGCGAAAATGCTTCAAACATCTTTTGCAGAAGATCGCCGGCGCCGAAAGCGGAAATGGGATGATCCTGGTTGATCACCAGGCGCAGATACGGCGCCTTGGGATGGGCTTTCTGGAACATGGCGGGCGGCGGCGGCGGGGGGAGATTCTGGTCGTAGCTGGGAAGCGGTTCGTCTTCCTGGATGAGCTGGGAGGCAATCAGCCTTTCATAGGCGATGGCGCGGCCGAGAAGCGGTGTGGGATCGGACAGCATCTGCACCAGGCCGAAAAAGCGCTTGGGTTCGCCGCCATTGAAGCTGACCGGCGTTAAAATCGTCTCCAGCTCGACCATGCCGTTGTCGGCGGTGGCGGCGATGGACGACAGGCATACCGGCTGGCGCAATTTGAGCGACTGATGCAGCAGCGAGGCCAGCGACAGGCCCGATTGGGATTCCCAATGCGCCAGGAAACCCGTGCCCTTGAGTTCAAAGCCGAAGCGTTCGCACAGCGCGGTGCCAGCCAAACGGTAAACGGGACGTGAAGGGTTCTCGCAGTCGAGAATGAATGTGTAAGAAAGCAGCCGCTTGATCTGGCGCGGATCAATGTCGGTCTGATCCGGCACATCGCGGCCATTGCGCAGACGGCTCCAATACCCAACCAGGAGGTGCGAATTCTTGTGTTTCATGGCCCCGTTAATCCCTTAGCAGCGACCTGTGTGCTTCACTTCGAAACGCAAACCGGTCGTACGCCACTGCACAGAGCAGAAGGCGTGCCAAGGCCGGGAACTGGGGTTGTTATCGTGGGGGGGCCGTTCGGCGCGCATATTAAGGCGTAACCGGCGGCTTTATGAGCCTTGTGCAATTCGATGACCATTAGCGGCGTGCCCGCGCGGCACAGCGGCAGCGGCGCCCGGTCTCCGGGCGGCTCGCTTGCGGCCCCAATGGCGCGCGCCGCGGCATCTGTCCCGTTTTGGCACAGCGCTGTCCCGGTACCGGTCAGCCTGGATGGCATGGATCCTGAAACGAGGGGAGCGGTCATTCACGCGCCCCTTGGGGCAAGGAACTCTTAAATGTCAATCAAACCCGCCATGTTTCTAACCTCCGCGCTGGTTGGCACCAGCCTTGTTGCCACCTCCATTTCGGCGCAAGCGGGGGGCATGACCCATGTCGGGACATGGGGCGGGGACGCCGGAAAAGGCGCCACAATCAATGGCCTGTCCTGCGATATGCCGGTGTTCATGCCCCATCCGGCGGCAGCCATCACGCCCGCCCAGGTCAATCATCCCAATATGGGCAATTTCGGGTTCAACCGCGCGCCCAGCGTCGCGCCGCCCGCCAATGTCCAGGGCAATGCCCCGTCGAATGTCGCCACACCGCGCGCCTCCTACTTCGGCGGCAGCGCGCCGCTGAACGTCCAGCGCCTGGGCGGCAGCAATATCGGCGGCGGCAACCAGGATTATAGCGGCAGCGGCAACCGGAATTTCGGCAACGCCGCCCCCGTCGCGGTCCAGCAGGGCAATTTCAATGTGAGCCGGCCGGCGAATGTCGAGAACAATTACGGCGGCAACGCCAATATCAACAAGCCCGTCTCGGTGAAAAGCAACATCGAGAATTTTAAGGCCATCAACATCAACAAGCCGGTGACGTACAACGACAACGTCAACAAGCCCGTTTACAACAACAATGTGTCGGTGAACAACAACATCGACGCGTCAAAGAACATCAACGTCAACCATCCGGTTTACAACAACACCAATATCGAGAACCTCAGGTCGGTCAACATCAACAAGCCGGTGACCAACAACACCAACATCGACATCAACAAGCCGGTGTACAACAACGTCAATATCGACAATTCGAAAAGCATCAACGTCAACAAGCCGATATACAACAACGTCAATATCGACAATTCGAAAAACATCAACGTCAACAAGCCGGTGTACAACAACACCAACATCGATGCCTCGAAGAACATCAATGTCTACAAGCCCGTGACGGTGAACAACAATATCAACGATTCCAAGTACATCAACATCAACAAGCCCGTGTCGATCACCAACAATATCGACGCGTCGAAGAATATCGAGATCAACAAGCCGATCTCGGTCTACAAGCCGGTGACGATCACAAACAACATTGATGCGTCCAAGAATATCAATATCACCAAGAATATCGACAACTCGAAATATATCGATGCGTCGAAGAACATCAGCATCAACAAGTCGATCGACATCAACAAGACCAACGTCTTCAATTTCGGCGGCGGCAACGGCCATGGCGGCGGCTCGGGCGGCGGCAGCAACAACAACAATAATAACAACAACAACAATAACAACAACTCGAACAACAACTCGAACAACAACACCACCACGAACAACAACAACTCGATGTCGGATTCCGCGGCGCTGGCCCTGGCGGCCGCGATCGCACAGCTGTCGAGCACGATCTCCAACACGTCCAGCGGCACCGGCACGGGCACGGGCACAGGCACCGGCGGCAACGCCAGCGGCGGCACCACCAACATCACGGTCATCGGCGCTTCGGCCACCGGCGGCACCACCTCGTCCGAGGGCGGCGTCGGCCTGGGCGGCACCGGCGGCCAAGGCGGCACCGGCGGCGATGTCAGCGGCATCACGGCCGAGTCTTCCGCCAAGGGCGGCACCGGCGGCACCGCGACCGCGGCTGGCGGCGCCGGCGGCTATGGCGGCGCTGCAACGGGCGGCACAGCCACCGGCGGCAGCGGCTATGGCGGCACCAGCTCGTCTGACAACAAAAGCACGGTCACCACGCTCGGCGGCACGGTCGGCGACACCACCGGCGGCACCGCCAACACCACGGGCGGCACCAACAGCTTCACGCCGACCTTCAACCCGACCTTCAACCCCACCTATACGCCCACCAACACGGCGACCAACACGCCGACCAACATCAACGCGCCGACCAACGTCAACGCGCCCACCGACAGCTATACGCCCAGCAACACCTACACGCCGAGCAATACCTACACGCCGACCCAGACCCAGACCGAAGCCCAGACCCAGAACAATTTCAATTCAGGTTCGGGCAGCGGCAGCGGCACGACTCCGATCAGCCTGACGGTGGACAATTCGGCCAACAATTCGGCCAACAACGCCAACAAGACCGGCGACACCACGGCCACCGGCGGCACTGCCAACGGCAATGGCGGCAATGCCACCAACAGCAACAAGACCAACCAGAGCCAGACGGCGAGCCCCACGCTTACCGCCAACCCCAGCTTCACGGCCAACCCGACCAACTCCGCCACCGGCGGTTATGGCTTCGGCGGCGCCGGCGGCCTGGGCGGCGCTGGCGGCACCGGCGGCGCGGGCGGCACCGGCGGCAGCAACACGCTCTATGTCATCGGCCTGGGCACCGGCTCGGGCGGCGGCTCCGGCTCCACACCTTCGATCACCATCGATGCGTCGAGCAGCGCCGCCGGCGCTTCGGTGGGCGACACCACTTCGGCGGCCACGGGCGGCACCGCCACCAATGGCGATGTCACCGGCACCAACACCAATACCAATACCGCCCAGGGCGGCGCGGGCGGCACCGGCAATGGCGGCGCCGGCGGCACGGGCAACGGCTATGGCGGCAACGGCTACGGCTATGGCTATGGCGGCAGCGTCACCCTGACCCCCGGTTCGGGTTCAGGCAGCAGCAGCGCGCCGATATCGATCTCCAACACCAATACGCCGACCGCGACCAGCGACCAGACCCAGACGGGCACGGTCACGGGCACCAACACGGGCACCAATACGCAGGGCGACCAGACCAACAGCAACGCGCCGACCAACACGTTCACCAATACGCCGAACAACAGCTTCACGCCGACCTTCAACCCCAGCCTCAGCTATT
>CAIOFO010000090.1 GCA_903857685.1 uncultured Alphaproteobacteria bacterium | reverse complement strand
GGGGCAGCACGTCGGGGTTGCCCAGTCCCAGGGCGGCGATCTTCATGATGCCGGACAGTTCCAGGGCCTGAATCTGCGGCCGGATGGGGCTTTTTGCGGTCATGGGTTTCTCATACCATCGCTAAGTCCTTGGCAACAGGCGCTAAACCTGCAGGGCGGCCCCGCTTTCACCCTTGATTTGGGGGGTATCAGTCCGTATAAGCCCGGCATCTCGCACGCATGGGTGGGTTTCGACAGGTGTTCTGCCGTCCCCGTCCGGTGCCTCCCAAAAGGGGTAACCCATGCGTCTGGCCAACCGGTAAAGGAGACTGAATCCATGGCTTTGCCAGAATTTTCCATGCGCCAGCTGCTCGAATCGGGCGCCCATTTCGGCCATCGCACCCAGCGCTGGAATCCGAAAATGGCGTCCTACATCTACGGCACGCGCAACGACATCCACATTCTCGACCTCACCCAGACCGTGCCGCTGCTGCACCAGGCGCTGGTCGCCTTGCGCGAAGTCGCGGCCGGCGGCGGACGCATCCTGTTTGTCGGCACCAAGCGCCAGGCGTCCGAGCCGATCGCCGCGGCCGCCAAGCGCTGCGCCCAATATTACGTCAATCATCGCTGGCTGGGCGGCACCCTGACCAACTGGCAGACCATCAGCCATTCGATCAAGCGCCTGCGCACCATCGAGGAAACCCTGACCACCGCCGAACAGTCGGGCCTGACCAAGAAGGAACTGCTGGGCCTGCTGCGCGAACAGGACAAGCTGGAACGCTCGCTGGGCGGCATCAAGGAAATGGGCGGCTTGCCCAACATGCTGTTCGTGATCGACACCAACAAGGAAGCCATCGCCATCGCCGAGGCCAAGAAGCTGGGCATCCCGGTGACCGCGATCCTGGATTCCAACTGCGATCCCGACGGCATCGCCTATCCGATTCCGGGCAATGACGACGCGGCCCGCGCCTTGGCGCTTTATTGTGACCTGGCGGCCCGCGCCATCATTGACGGCCTGGGCCAGAACCAAGTCGAGGCGGGCGTGGATATCGGCGCGGCGGTGGAGATCGAGGATACCTCGTCCCACGCCGAACCGGCCGAAGCCACCGCTTAAAGACTGAAACTCGCCCGCGCGTATCAATCCGCGCGGGCGGAACCTTCAACTGTGGAGACCAGCATGACCAACATCACCGCCGCCTTGGTGAAAGACCTGCGCGACAAGACCGGCGCGGGCATGATGGACTGCAAGAACGCGCTGACCGAAACCGGCGGCGACATGGAAGCGGCGATCGACTGGCTGCGCAAGAAAGGCATTTCCAAGGCGGGCAAGAAGGCCGGCCGCGTTGCCGCCGAAGGCCTGGTGGGCGTTGCCGTCTCGGGCAATGCCGGGGGCCCTGGTCGAGGTGAATGCCGAAACCGATTTCGTCGCCCGCAACGAGGAATTCAAGAGCTTTGTCAAAAGCGCCGCCGGCATCGCCCTGACAGAGGGCGGCGACCTGGAAAAGCTGCTGGCCGCGGGGCTCGGCGCCTCGACCGTGCAGCAGACCCTGACCGAGATGGTCGCCAAGATCGGCGAGAACATGTCGGTCCGCCGCACCATCGCGCTGGCGGTCAGTCCCGGCGCCGTGGCGGCCTATGTTCATAACGCCGCCTCGCCCGAGCTGGGCAAGATCGGCGTGCTGGTGGCCCTGAAATCCACTGCCGACAAGGACAAGCTGGCCGCCCTGGCCAAGCAGATCGCCATGCATGTCGCCGCCGCGTCTCCGCTGGCGATCTCCCCCGAACATCTGAGCAAGGACGTCGTGGACCGCGAGCGCGCGGTGCAGACCGAAATCGCCCGCCAGTCGGGCAAGCCCGACGCCGTGATCGAAAAGATGATGGAAGGGCGGATGCGCAAATTCTACGAAGAGACGGTGCTTTTGTCCCAGACCTTCGTGATCGACGGCGAAACCCAGGTCGGCAAGGTGATTGAAAAGGCGTCCAAGGACCTCGGCGCACCGATCGCGGTCGAAGGCTTTGTCCGCTTCCAGGTGGGCGAGGGCATCGAGAAGGTCGAAAGCGATTTCGCCGACGAAGTCGCCCAGATGGCAGGTACACGCTAATTTTGGTCGCACGGCCAGCGGAAAACCGTTTCACACTTTTCCAGGCCGTTGCTCCGCGAATTCCATAGGACGGGCGATATGCCGACAGCGCCGAAATACCGCCGGGTTCTGCTCAAGGTCTCGGGCGAGGCGTTGATGGGCGAGGGCGGCTTCGGCATTGACGTCGCCACCGTGGACCGCATCGCCGGCGATGTGAAAGAGGCCGCGGACGCCGGCAGCCAGATCTGCATGGTGATCGGCGGCGGCAATATCTTCCGCGGGTTGGCGGGCGCCGCAAAGGGCATCGACCGGGCCACCGCCGACTATATGGGCATGTTGGCCACGGTGATGAACGCCTTGGCGATGCAGGCGGCGCTGGAACGCACCGGCCTGCCGTCGCGGGTCCAGTCCGCCATTCCCATGAGCACAGTGTGTGAACCCTATGTCCGGCGCCGGGCGATTCGGCACATGGAAAAGGGCCGGGTGGTGATTTTCGCCGCCGGCACCGGCAATCCCTACTTCACCACGGACACGGCGGCGGCGCTGCGGGCGGCGGAAATGACTTGCGACGCCATGCTTAAAGCCACTAATGTAGACGGCGTCTACAGCGCCGATCCCAAGAAGGTGCCAGATGCTGTTCGTTATGAATCCCTGAGTTATCACGAGGTGTTGGCGCGGAACCTTCAGGTGATGGATGCATCGGCCATCTCCCTGTCACGGGAAAACGCCATCCCGATCCTGGTTTTTTCCCTGCACGACAAAGGAGCGCTTACCCAGGTGCTGGCGGGCAAAGGCCGGGCCACCATAATCTCGGAAAAGTGAGGCTCACTTCCGGTTAGGTTTGTTCCCGGATTGGGCTAGGCTTGGCGGGGGAAAACAGGAAATAAAGTCGAAATGGCGGACGTTTACAGCAAAGACGAGATGAACCGGCGGATGAGCGGGGCGGTATCCACGCTCAAGGGCGAATTCTCCGGCCTGCGCACCGGCCGCGCCTCGCCGGCGCTGCTCGATCCGGTGCAGGTGGAAGCCTATGGCAATACCGTGCCGATCAACCAGGTCGGCACCATCTCCACCCCGGAATCCCGCATGCTCACGGTGCAGGTCTGGGACAAGGGCCTGGCCAAGGCGGTGGACAAGGCGATCCGCGACGCGGGCCTGGGCCTCAACCCGCAGATGGACGGCCAGCTGCTGCGCATCCCACTGCCGGAACTGAACCAGGAGCGGCGCAAGGAACTTTCCAAGCTGGCGTCCAAATATGCCGAGGCCGCCCGCATTGCGGTGCGCAATGTCCGGCGCGACGGCATGGACGTGCTCAAGCGCCTCGAAAAAGACCACAAGATCGGCGAAGACGAACATCACAGCAAGGGCGAGGAGCTGCAGAAGCTCACCGACCAGCACATCAAGGACATAGACGCGGCGCTCCAGTCCAAGGAGCAGGAAATCATGCAGGTCTGAAGCAGTTGAGCAAGGCGCCCACCCACCTTCCCAAGCATGTCGCCATCATCATGGACGGCAATGGCCGCTGGGCGAAGAAGCGGCATCTGCCGCGCGAGGCGGGCCATTATGCCGGCATGGGCGCGGTGCGCGAAACCGTGCGCGCCGCCTGCGACATGGGTCTGGAAAACCTCACACTGTTCGCCTTCTCATCCGAAAACTGGAAGCGGCCCAAGACCGAAGTGGGCGCCTTGATGGCGCTTTTCCGCGTCTATTTCCGCAGCGACATGGATGAGCTGGTCGAGCGTAACGTCCGTATGCGGATCATCGGCCATCGCGGCCGGGTGGCGGGCGACATTCACCAGATGATCCTGGACAGCGAAAGCCGCACCGCTCAGAACACCGGCATGAATCTCACCTTCGCCTTCGACTATGGCGGCCAGGAAGAGATTGTCGCCGCCACCCGTGAGCTGGCCCGCGCCGCCGCCGAAGGGCGGCTGGATCCGGAAACCATCACCCCGGAATTGTTCGCCCAGCGCTTGTTCACCAATGCGCTGCCGGAACCCGATCTGGTGATCCGCACCTCGGGCGAGCACCGGCTCTCCAACTTCCTGCTCTGGCAATCGGCCTATGCCGAGCTGTTGTTCGTGGATACGCTGTGGCCCGATTTCGGCCGCGACGCGCTGCAGAAGGCCATTGAAAGCTTTGCCGCCCGCGAGCGCCGCTTCGGCGCCGTCAATTCGGAAGCCGTGGCGTGAGCGTCCAGCACACAACCCCCACGCCGGGCCACGCGCCGGGCTATCGCGCCATCCGTTTCAACATGGACTGGATCACGCGGCCGCTGTTTGGCATTCTGCTGGCCGTCTTTACCCTCGGCGTGATTTTCTTTGGCGCGCGGTCTTTCGCCATCCTGATCGCGCTGGCCTTAATCCTGGCAGCGATGGAATGGCACCGCTGCGTCAGCGCGGGGGTCCATTACCGCGCCGAGGCGGCCGTGACCGTGACGACCGTGGCGCTTGCCGAGGCGGCGCTGCTGTTTGCCGGGCATTTCTGGGCCGGGCTGGCCGTTGTGCTGCTGGGCATGGCGGTGTCCGTCGTCCTGGCGCTGCGGCAGCAGCAGAATCCCCTCTGGCAGGCGGCCGGCGTGCCCTATCTGGCGGTGCCGGCCCTGTCGCTGGTGGCACTCTGTGCCCTGCCGCATGGCGGTCAGCAGGTCGTGATCGGCATGCTGCTGATCGTCTGGGCCACCGATACCGGCGCACTGGTTTTCGGCAATTTGATCGGCGGTCCGCGCCTCGCGCCCAAGCTCTCGCCGGGCAAGACCTGGGCCGGCACCATCGGCGGCAGCATCTGTGCTGCCCTGATTTATGTGTTTTACATTTATTTTCTTTGGGGACATGTGTCCTTGGCGGCGGCGCTTTTTGCGTTTCTGTTCAGCTTTGTCGCCCATGGCGGCGACCTGTTTGAATCCTTCGTCAAGCGCCATTTTGGTCTGAAGGATTCCGGTGCCGTCATTCCCGGTCACGGCGGCATTCTCGACCGTATCGATTCCACTTTGGCGGCGGCCCCGGTCATGGCGCTGCTGGTATTGGTGCTGCATTTCAACCCCTTGTTTGCCGGGGTGTTTGTATGACCCCCATCGCCACCACACGCCTGTTCGCCGACATGCCGGGGCTGGAAAGCGTGCTGGCGCGCAGCGTCACCGTGCTGGGGTCCACCGGCTCGATCGGCGTCAACACGCTGGATGTGATCGCCCATGCCCGCCAGCAATATGGCGCGCAGGCCTTTCCGATCCTGGCGCTGACGGCGGGCGGCAATGTGGAAAAGCTGATCGAGCAGGCACGCGCCCTCAAACCCAAACGCGCCGTGATCGGCGATGAAAAGCTTTATGACGCCCTGAAGACCGGCCTCAGCGGCACCGGCATCGAAGTGGCTGCCGGGCGCGCCGCGGTGATCGCGGCGGCGGACATGCCGTCGGACTTCGTGATGATCGCCATCATGGGCGCGGCGGCGATCGAACCGGCGCTGGCCGCGATCCGCCGCGGCGTCATCGTGGCGCTGGCCAACAAGGAATGCGTGGTGGCCGCCGGCAAGGTCTTCCACGACGCGCTGGTCAAGTCCGGCGCCCAGGTCATCCCGGTGGATTCCGAGCACAATGCCATTTTCCAGGTGCTGGGCTCGGGCGATGCCAGCGAAGTCGAGCTTTGCACCATCACCGCCTCGGGCGGGCCGTTCCGCGAATGGCCGCTGGAAAAGATGCGCGGCGCCACGGTGGAGCAGGCGGTGGCCCACCCCAACTGGGCGATGGGACGCAAGATCTCGCTCGACAGCGCCACCTTGATGAACAAGGGGCTGGAGCTGATCGAGGCGCATTTCCTCTTCGCCCTGCCGCCGGAAAAACTGGCGGTGCTGGTGCATCCCCAGTCCATCGTGCACTGCCTGGTCAGTTACGGCGACGGCACCACCATGGCGCATCTGTCGGCGCCGGACATGCGCACGCCCATCGCCCATGCCCTGGGCTGGCCGCGCCGCATCGCCTCGCCGGCTCGGCGGCTGGACCTTGCGGCGCTGGGCCAGCTGGTGTTCCAGAAGCCGGCGCATGACCGCTTCCCGGCGCTGAACCTGGCGATCGATTCGATGCGTTCGGGCGGACTTGCGCCCACCGTCCTCAATGCCGCCAACGAGATCGCGGTACAGGCGTTTCTCGACCGCCGCATCGGCTTTCTCGACATATCGCGCGTCGTGGGCGAAACCCTGGATGCCGATGCCGCCCATGGCAGCAACGGCATCGCGGGCGACCTGGACACGGTGCTGGGCACCGATGCACGGGCGCGGGTGCTGGCCGAGGAAATTTGTTCACGGGTGGGGCTGTAAGGAGAACCATGTTTCAAGCACTGCACAACCTCGTCGCCTGGACACCGCTCGGGCTGCCGGCCTTCCTGTTCGTCATTACCTTGGTGGTGTTCTTCCATGAGCTGGGCCACTTCCTGGTGGCGCGGGCCTGCGGCGTGAAAGTGGATGTCTTTTCCATCGGCTTCGGCAAGGAGATTGCCGGCTTCAATGACCGCTCCGGCACGCGCTGGAAACTGTCCTGGATCCCGGTCGGCGGTTACGTGAAATTCGCCGGCGACGCCAATGCCGCCAGCATGCCCGACGCCAAGGCGGCCGAGGCCATGTCGGACGCGGAACGCAAGCGCGTGCTGTTCTTCAAGCCGCTCTGGCAGCGCGCCCTGATCGCCGCCGCGGGACCCTTCGCCAATTTCCTGCTCGCCATCGTGCTGTTCACCGGCCTCAACCTGCACACCGGCCATGTCGTGATGGCGCCGGTGATCGGCGATGTGGTCAAGGACAGCGCCGCCGAGGCGGCAGGCATCAAGCCGGGCGACCGCGTCACCGCGATCGACGGGGCGGCCATCAATGACTTCGAACAGATGCCCGAGATCATTTCGGTCAGCGGCGGCAGGACCCTGAAGCTCGACCTGGTGCGGGGCAGCCAGCCGCTCACCTTGTGGGTGACGCCGCGCACCATGAAGATCCGCGATGCCCTGGGCGATCTCAGCAGCACGATGGTGATCGGGGTGCATCCGTCCCCCACCGCCCCCGTGACACGCGTCACCTATGGCCCGGGCGGGGCGCTGCTGGCGGCCTGCGGCACCAGCTGGGATATCGCCAGGACCACCGTCCAGGGCATCGCCCAGATGGTGCGGGGCTATGCCAGCGCAGACCAGTTCCGGGGGCCGCTGGGGATCGCCAAGATGACCCGCCAGGTGGCCGTATACGGCTTTCTGGCGCTCCTCAATCTGGCGGCTGTACTTTCCGTAAGCATCGGTCTGGCCAACCTTTTTCCGATTCCACTGCTCGACGGCGGGCATCTTCTGTACTATGCATGCGAAGCTGTTTTGGGGCGGCCGCTCGGTGAGCGGGCCCAGGACGTCGGATTTCGCCTTGGGCTGGTGCTGGTGCTGGGGTTGATGCTCCTGACCACCTGGAACGACCTGGTTCGGCTGAATCTTTTCTGAAACCTGGCGAGCTGCGGCGCGCCCCGAAAGACGAGTGCCGGACGGCGGAATGCGGAATTTTGTCCATCCCAAGCGCGCCTTCAACAAGGGGCTGCTGCGCGCGAGTTCCGCGTCGCTGGCCCTGGTGCTTTTCCTCAGCCCCGCCGACGCGCAGCTGCGCTCCGAAGCGGAAGGCAACAATGCCGCCGCCGCCGCCGCCGCCAACCCCGCCGCGGCGCCCGCCGCCCAGGCGGCGCCCCAGCGCACCGTCCAGCACATAACCGTCAGCGGCACCCAGCGCGTCGAACAGGCCACGGTTCTGACCTATGTCGCCTTGCGCGAAGGCGATCCCTACGACCCGGCCCAGATCGACCAGGCGCTCAAGACGCTCTACGGCACCGGCCTGTTTTCCGACGTGAAGGTCAATTTCGACCCCGCCAGCGCCACGCTCAATATCCGGGTGGTGGAAAACCCGATCATCAACCAGGTGGTGTTCGAGGGAAACAGCAAGGTTTCCGACAAGGACCTGACCAAGGAAGTCCAGATCAAGCCCCGCGCCGTCTTCACCCGCGCCAAGGTGCAGCAGGACGTCCAGCGCATCATTGAAATCTACCGGCGCGACGGCAAATTCGCCGCCCGGGTGGACCCCCAGATCATCCAGCGGCCGCAGAACCGCGTCGACCTGATCTTCTCGATCCATGAAGGCGCCACCACCGGCATCGCGCGGATCAATTTCGTCGGCAACAAGGTCTATGATTCCGACACCCTGAAGGGCCAGATCGCCACCGAGGAAAGCGCCTGGTGGAAATTTCTCGCCAGCAACGACAATTACGATCCCGACCGGCTGTCCTTCGACCGCGAGCAGCTGCGCCGTTACTATGTCAATCACGGCTATGCCGATTTCAAGGTGGTCAGCGCCGTGGCGCAGCTCGCCCCCAACCGCGAGGATTTCTACGTCACCTTCACGGTGGACGAAGGCGTGAAGTACAATTTTGGCAAAGTGACGATCAATTCCAAGATCAAGGAGCTGGGCGAGGCCGATTTGCGCCCGCTGGTGGGAATAAATACCGGCGACGTTTACGACGGCGAGCTGGTGCAGAAAAGCATCGATGCGCTGACCAACGCCGCCGGCACCAAGGGCTATGCCTTTGCCGAGGTACATCCGCGCATCGGCCGCGACCGCATCCACCAGACAATCGATCTGGTCTATGACATTGTGCAGGGGCCGCGCGTCTATATCGAGCGCATCGACATTACCGGCAACACCAGGACGCTCGACAAGGTGATCCGCCGCGAATTCCGCCTGGTGGAAGGCGATGCCTTCAACCGCGTGCTGGTGGACCGGTCCCGCACCCGTATCCGCTCCCTGGGATTCTTCAAGGATGTGGACATCAAGAACACGGCGGGCACCCAGCCCGACCGCACCGACATCACGGTGGCGGTCACCGAACAGTCCACCGGCTCGCTGCAGCTGGGCCTTGGCTATTCCTCGCAAAGCAACCTGGTCGGCGAGTTCAGCTATACCGAGCAGAACCTGTTCGGCCGCGGCCAGTTCCTCAAGGCGGCAGTGACGATTTCCCAGATCTCCAAGGAATATACCGCCGCCTTCACCGAACCGTATTTCCTGGACCGTCCGCTGGCCGCCGGCATCCAGCTGTTCAAGGCCCAGACCGATTATCAGCAGGCCACTTACCGCAGCGACAATACCGGCGGCACCCTGTCGCTGAATTTTCCGATCTCGGAATATTCCTTTGTCGGACTCAACTACACCTATGAAGTCGCGCAGGTGCTGCCGTTCGGCGGCGCGCCGCTGGAAATCCTGCTGGCGGCGGGCAGCACCTATGGTTCGATCTTCGGCTATAATTACATCTACAACACGCTCGACGATGCCCGCAAACCCACCAAGGGCGTGTCGGTCTCTTTCGCCCAGGGCTTTGCCGGTTTCGGCGGCAATCTGAAATTCATCAAGACCAATGCGTCATTCGCCGGCTACCAGTCCATGTTCTCCGACAATGTGGTGAGTTCGCTGACTCTCAATTCCGGCTATATCACCGGCTATGGCGGCGCCAATGTGCCGATCAACCAGCGGTTCTTCGAGGGCGGCGACACCTTCCGCGGCTTCAAGCTGGCCGGCATCGGCCCACGCGACATCGACGCGCCGATCGACCAGGGCGCCCTGGGCGGCAACGTCTTCGCCATCGGCACGCTGGCGGCGCGCCTGCCCACACTCCTGCCCGAAAGTTACGGCGTCTCGCTGGGCGTGTTCACCGATTTCGGCACGCTGGGCCGGGTGGACAATATTATCCGCGCCTGTACCCCCAATACCGCCACCAGCCAGGGCACCTGCGACAAGGACAATTTCGCCTTCCGCGCCACCGCCGGCGTCAGCTTCCAGTGGCGTTCTCCGTTCGGCCCGATCCAGATCGATCTGGCGCTGCCTTACATCAAAGCCAAATATGACCGTCCGCAAATTCTCCACTTCTCGACCGCAACAGGATTCTAAGATGCTGAAAAAAACCCTTCTTCTCGCAACCGCCCTTATCGGTTTTCTGGCTCTGCCCGCCCTGGCGGCGCCGGCCGCGCCGCCGCCGCCGGCATTGCCGGCACCCAAGATCCTGGTGATCAATCGCGGCCAGATCCTGCAATTCTCCAAGGTGGGCCAGGATATCGGCCGCCAGGTCCAGGCCATGGCCAACCAGGCCAAGGCCGACATGGCGGCGCAGAGCCGCGCGCTGCAGGCCGAAGGCCAGGCGCTGCAGCAGCAGATCGCCATTCTGGCGCCCGACGCCAAGCAGAAAAAGATCGACGCGTTCCAGGCCAAGGAACAGGCGCTGCAACTCGCGGCCCAGCGCAAGGAAGCGGAAATTCAGGGCGGCGTTGATGTCGCGCAGCGCACCGTCGCCGCCGCACTGGAACCTATCCTGAACGGGCTGATGCAGCAGCGCGGCGCCAACCTGATCCTGGACAAGAGCGCCGTGGTGTTCGCCAACAGCAGCGCCTTCGACGTCACCCAGGCGGCGATCGACCAGCTCAACCAGAAGATTTCGTCGATCAAGGTGACATTGGCGGCCCCGGCCGCGCCTCCGCCGGCGCCGGGCCGCTAAAAGGCGCGCGGATGGCCGATCCCCGCTTCTACGACAATCGCGGTCCATTCACGCTGGCCGAGATTTGCGCGATAGCGGGCATCGCCGTTCCGGATGCGGCGGACGGTGCGGCGGAGGTTTTCGATCTGGCCAGCCTGGATGGCGCGGCCGCGCGGCATTTGAGCATTTTTTCCGGCTCGCGCCCTGCCGGCGAATCCTTTGTCCGGTCGAGCGCGGGCTTCTGCCTGGTGCCCGCCAATGGTGAAACCCCGCCGCCGCCGCCGCCGGGCATGACGCTGCTGCCCTGCGATTCCGTCAATCATGCCTTTGCCGCCATCGCCTCGCTGTTCTATCCCGCCGCCTCGCTGGCGGTGTGGCCGCAGGAGCGCGCCATTGATCCCGGCGCGGTGCTGGGCGAGGGCTTGGTGCTGGGGCCTTGCGTGGTGATCGGCCGCGGCGCCGAGATCGGCAACGGCACCAGGATCGGCGCGGGCAGCGTGATCGCGCCGGGCGTGGCGATCGGGCAGAATTGCGAGATCGGCAGCAATGTCACCATCAGCCATACCTATATCGGCGACCGCGTGACCATCCTGCCCGGAGCGCAGATCGGCCAGCCTGGTTTCGGACTGGCCTCGTCGCAGCAGGGCTACGCCAAGATTCCGCAACTGGGCCGCGTCATCATCCAGGACGGCGTCGAGATCGGTTCCGGCACCGCGATCGACCGCGGCGCCCTGGGCGACACGGTGATCGGCGAAGGCAGCAAGCTCGATAACCTGGTCCAGGTGGGCCACAATGTTCATATCGGCCGACACTGCGTGCTGGTCAGCCAGGTCGGCGTGGCGGGAAGCTCGGTGATCGAGGACTTCGCGGTGCTGGGCGGCCAGGTCGGGGTCGCCGACCATGTCCATATCGGCAGCGGCGCCCGGCTGGCGGCGTGCACGGCCCTGGTGTCGGGGCAGACGATCCCCGGCGAACAGGATTATGGCGGGGTTCCGGCGAAACCTGTAAGACAATGGCTGCGCGAGATTCATGCCCTGAGCGGGCTGGCGCATGGCAGGTTCCGCCGCCGCAAGGACGAAAATGACCGATAAGCCCGGCACGGCGCTTGTTCTGGATGTCGAGCAGATCAAGAAATTGCTGCCGCATCGCGCGCCCTTTTTGTTCGTGGAGCGGCTGACCGACATCGTGCCGCATGAGAGCGCCGTGGGCTGGAAGGCCGTGTCGTTCAACGAGCCGCATTTCGCCGGACATTTTCCCGATTATGCCGTGATGCCGGGGGTGCTGATTGTCGAGGCCATGGCCCAGGCGGCCGGCGCCCTGGTGGTGCATTCGCTGGGTGAGGCTGGCGATAGGCGCATGGTCTATTTCATGACCATCGAGAAGGCGCGCTTCCGCAAGCCGGTGACGCCGGGCGACCTGCTGCGCATGCCGGTCAAGGCGCTCCGGCGGCGGGGCCCGGTCTGGCGGTTCGAAGGCCAGGCCTATGTAGATGGCGTGCTCTGCGCCGAGGCGGAATTCAGCGCCATGATCCCCGACAGCCCGGGCGGAAGCTGACAGCATGGCGAAGATCCATCCCACCGCGCTGGTCGAAGACGGCGCCGATCTCGGCGCAGGCGTCGAGATCGGGCCTTTCTGCCATGTCGGCGCCAGGGTGAAATTGGCGGAGGGCGTGCGGCTGCTGTCGCATGTCACCATTGCCGGCGTCACCAGCATCGGCGCGCGCACCGTGGTGCATCCCCATGCGGCGCTGGGCGGCGAGGGCCAGATTCGCGGCAATGACTTTGCCGATGGGCGGCTTGAGGTCGGCGAGGATTGCGTGCTGCGCGAAATGGTCTCGATGAATGTGGGCAGCCGCAAGGGCGGTGGCGTCACCCAAGTGGGCGCGCGGGGCTATTTCATGGCCAATTCCCATGTCGGGCATGACTGCCATGTCGGCGATGACGTCACCTTCGCCAATTCGGTGGCGCTGGGCGGCCATTCGCAGATCGGCAACCGGGTGATCTTCGGTGGCCTGTCGGCGGTGCAGCAATTCTGCCGCGTCGGCGCCGGCGCCATGGTGGGCGGCCTGACCGGCATCAACCGCGATGTCATCCCCTATGCCATGGCGTTCGGCGACCATGCCGAGCTGGCGGGATTGAACTTGATCGGCCTGAAGCGGCGCGGCCTCACGCGCGACGCCATCCATGCCCTGCGCGGCGCCTTCCGCGCGATTTTCTACGGCAAGGGCGGTTCGACCGAACTGCGCGCCCGGGAAGCGAAAATCCGCTGGCCGGACGTGGCGGAAGTGGGCGAGATCGTGGATTTCATCCTGGCCGACGCCAAGCAGCCCTTGTGCCTGGCGCGCCGCCGCGGCGAAACAGAATGAGCCTCCTGGGCATCATCGCGGGCGGCGGGGAATTGCCGCACGCCATCGCGCAGAGCGCCGCCACCGCCGGGCGCAAGGTGCATGTGCTGGCGATCCGGGGCAGCGCCGATGAAGCCTGGCTGCCCGAATTTTCCCATGACTGGATGACGCTGGGCGAATGGGGCCTGTCGGTACGGCTCCTGGCGGCGGCGGGGGCAAAGGAAATCGTGCTGGTGGGACGGGTGGATCGCCCCACTTTGTCGGAGATCAAGTTCGACACCAAGGGATTGATGATCCTGCCCTCGCTGGTGGCGGCCGCCCGCAAGGGCGACGACGCCATGCTGCGCGTGACATCGGATTTTTTCGCCCGCGAGGGTTTTACGGTTTTGACCGCCATGGAAGCGGCCCCCGGGCTGGTGATGGCGCAAGGTCCGCTGGGAAAACTGACGCCCGATGCCGGCCAGCAGGAGGACATTGTCCGCGCCTTTGCCATTATCCGCGCGCTGGGAAACCTGGATGTGGGGCAGGCCGCCATCGTCTGTGACGGGCTGCCGCTCTGTGTCGAAGCCGCCGAGGGCACCGATGCCATGATCGCCCGCGTCGCCACCTTGCGCAAAAATCTGCGCGGCACGCCCGACCGGAAACGCGGCGTGCTGGCCAAGGGGCTGAAAGCCACGCAGGACCGCAAGACCGATTCGCCGGTGATCGGCATCGAGACGGTGCGGGGCGCCCTTGCCGCGGGCCTGGCCGGCATTGCGCTGGAGGCGGATGCCTGCCTGATCGTGGGCAAGAGCGTTGTCGCCGCCGAAGCCGACCGTCTGGGGCTGTTCATCACCGGCGTCAGGCTGTGAAAGCCGCGGACGCGTCCGCGGATGCGCAAAAAGCAAAAAAAGTGATGTTGATCTGCGGCGAGCCATCGGGCGACCAGCTCGGTGCGCAGCTGATGGCGGGCATCAGCAATTTGGCCGGCGACAGCGTGACAATCACCGGGGTTGGCGGCGATGCCATGGCGGCCCAGGGTCTCAAAAGCCTGTTCCCCCTCGAAACCATGGCGGTGATGGGATTGCGCGAAGTGGTGCCCGCCATTCCCGCCATCCTTCGCCGGGTCCAGGAAGCAACCGCCTTCGCCCTTGAGACACGGCCCGACGCGGTTGTGCTGATCGACAGTCCCGATTTCACCCACCGCATTGCCCGGGCTCTGAAGAAGGCGGACCCTTCGATCCGGACGGTGAATTATGTCGCCCCGCAAGTGTGGGCGACGCGCCCCTGGCGCGCCAAGGCGATGGCGCGCTATTTCGATCTGGTGCTGGCGCTGTTTCCCTTCGAAGTGCCGTTCTTCGACAAGTATGGCTTGAGGGCGATCTTTGTCGGCCATCCGGTGATCGAGCGGCGGGTCCGCATGACCGGCGGCGATGCCTTGCGCGCGCGTCTCGGCATTGCCGCGGACGCGCCCCTGCTGGCGATGCTGCCGGGCAGCCGCACCAGCGAAATCCGCCTGATGTTCCCCACCTTCCGCAAGACGGTGGAGCTGCTCGCGAAGAAAATTCCGGGGCTGGTCACCGTCCTGCCCACCGTGCCGCATGTCGCCGCGCGCGTCCGCGCCGCCACGCAAGGCTGGCCGACGCCGCTGCACATCATTGAAAATGAAGCCGACAAGTTCGCCGCCTTCGACGCCGCCGATGTGGCATTCGCCGCCTCGGGCACGGTGACGGCGGAGATCGCCCTGTCGCGCACGCCGATGGTGGTCTTCTATATCCTGGGCGGACTGACCTATGCCCTGGGAATTTGGTTTTTCAATTCGCGCTTCTTCACCTTGCTCAATGTCCTGCTGGACCGGGAAGCGGTGCCGGAATTCCTGCAGGGCCGCGCCAAGCCTGACGTAATGGCGGCGGCGCTGGAAAAGCTGTTTTCCGATCCCGGCGCGCGGGCCATGCAGATCGACGCCATGAATGAATTCGCACGAAGGCTGGGTGAGTGGGATGAACCCCCGTCCCGGCGCGCCGCCCGTGTGCTTCTGGACTTTATCGCCTGATTGAGGCGCTACTTGCGCTTGTCCATGGGGGTGTATTTTCGCTCGGTCGGCCCGGTATAGATCTGGCGCGGCCGGCCGATCTTCTGGTGCGGGTCTTCCAGCATTTCCTTCCACTGCGCGATCCAGCCCACGGTGCGGGCCAGGGCGAACAGCACGGTGAACATGCTCTTGGGAAAGCCCAGCGCCTTCAGCGTGATGCCGGAATAGAAATCGATGTTGGGATAGAGCTTCTTCTCGATGAAATAGGGATCGGACAGCGCCACCTTTTCCAGCTCGATCGCCACCTTCAGCAACGGATCGTCATGCAGGCCCAGCTCGTCGAGCACGGCATGGGCCTGGATCTGCATCGCCTTGGCGCGCGGATCATAGTTCTTGTAGACGCGGTGGCCGAAGCCCATCAGGCGGAAGCCGCTGTTCTTGTCCTTGGCCTTGGCGACATATTCGGGAATGCGGTCGGCGGTGCCGATCTCTTCCAGCATCTTGAGCGCCGCCTCGTTGGCGCCGCCATGCGCCGGGCCCCACAGGCAGGCGATGCCCGCCGCGATGCAGGCAAAGGGATTGGCGCCGGACGAACCGGCCAGCCGCACGGTCGAGGTGGAGGCATTCTGTTCATGGTCGGCATGCAGGATGAAGATGGTGTCCAGCGCCTTGGTCAGCACCGGATTGGGCTTGTAATCCTCGGCCGGGACCGAGAAGCACATGCGCATGAAGTTTTCGGTGTAGCCCAGATCGTTGCGCGGATACACGAAGGGCTGGCCGACATGATATTTGAACGCCATCGCCGCGATGGTGGGCATCTTGGCGACCAGGCGGTGGCTGGCGATCTGGCGCTGCTTGGGATCATTGATGTCGGTGCTGTCATGGTAGAAGGCCGCCATGGCGCCGACCACGCCGCACATGATCGCCATGGGATGGGCGTCACGGCGGAAGCCGTGAAAAAAGCTCACCATCTGCTCATGCACCATGGTGTGGTGGGTGATGGCGTAGGTGAAGGAGTCCATCTGCTCCTTGGTCGGCAATTCCCCGTAGAGGAGCAGGTAGCAGCTCTCCAGGAAGGTGGAATGCTCGGCCAGGTCGGCGATGGTGTAGCCGCGATATTGCAGCACGCCCTTGTCGCCATCGATGAAGGTGATGTTGCTTTCGGTCGAGGCGGTTGAGGTGAAGCCGGGATCGTAGGTGAAAATATCCACCTGGTCGTAGAGCTTGCGGATATCCATGCCGTTGGGGCCCTGCGTGCCCGCCAGAACCGGAAACTCGTAGTCCTTGCCGTCATATTTCAGGCTTGCCGTTCCGGCAGGCTTCATCTTGCTCTCACGCATGCACTCAACTCCCTCAACTATTCCCTGAATTATGCTTATCTTGCAGCGCAATATAAGCGTGGATCGGCGGCGGCGTCACCAGACGAATGGCAGCCTGGCGCGAAATTTCCCTAATCGGCATAAGCCCTTAATCGGATAAGAGATTCTTCCCGCCCGAGAAGTGCCAACATCTCGAATAGCGGGGGGGAAGAGGCCTTGCCGGTCAGGGCGGCCCGCAGGGGCTGGGCCACCTGGCCAAGCTTCAGGCCATGGGCCTCGGCATGGGTTCGCGCGGCGGCCTCCAGGGCCGGGGCGCTCCAGTCGGTGGCGGCGAGCGCGGGCAGGGCGGCGGCCAGCAGGCCGCGGGCCTCCGGGGGCAGCAGCTTTTGCGCGGCGGCGTCGAGGTCCCGGACACCATCCGTGTACAGAAAATCCGCACCCTGAATAAGTTCGACCAGCGTCTTGGCCCGTTCCTTCAGCGAGGGCATGGCGCTGAGCAGCCGCGCCCGCGCCGTCGTGGAAAGAATGCGGGGCGGATTTTCCCGCTCCAGAAACGCCACCGCTTCGGCCGCCAGAATGTCGTCGGGCGTGGCGCGGATATAATGGCCGTTGAGATTGTCGAGCTTCTTGTAATCCATCCGCGCCGCGCTCTTGCCGATGGATTCCAGATTGAACCATTCGATCGCCTGGGCGGTGGGAATGATCTCGTCATCGCCATGGCTCCAGCCCAGCCGCAGCAGGTAGTTGCGCATGGTTTCGGGCAGGTAGCCCATGTCGCGGTACGCTTCCACCGCCAGCGCGCCATGGCGCTTGGACAGCTTGGCGCCATCGGGCCCGTTGATCAGCGGCAGATGGCCGTAAGCCGGCTTGGCCCAGCCCATGGCGGAAATGATCTGCAGCTGGCGCGGGGTGTTGTTGAGATGGTCGGCGCCGCGGATGACATGGCTGATGTCCATGTCGTGATCGTCCACCACCACCGCCAGCATGTAGGTGGGCGAACCGTCGGAGCGCAGCAGCACCATGTCGTCGAGCTGGTCATTGGCGAAACGCACATCGCCCAGCACCAGGTCATGGACGATGGTCTCGCCGCTGTCATCGGCCTTCAGCCGCACGGCAAAGGGGGCGCCCGGCGGGGCTTCTTCCGGATCGCGGTTTCGCCAGCGCCCGTCATAGCGCATGGGCTTGCCGGCTTTTTTCTGTTCTTCGCGCATGGCGGAAAGTTCTTCGGCCGTGGCATAGCAGCGATAGGCGCGGCCTGCCGCCAGCAGGGCATCGGCCACTTCACGGTGGCGGGCGGCGCGGGCGGCCTGGAAGACTTCCGGCCCATCCCAGTCCAGCCCCATCCAGCGCATGCCGCCCAGGATGGCGGCCACCGCCTGCGGCGTCGAGCGTTCGCGGTCGGTGTCTTCGATGCGCAGGAGAAATGTGCCGCCGGTGTGGCGGGCATAGAGCCAGTTGAACAGGGCGGTGCGGGCGCCGCCGATATGCAGCATGCCTGTGGGCGAGGGGGCGAAGCGCAGGACAGGCTTTTGGGTTTGCGTCATGGTGCGCCCGTTTAGCAGGTGAGGCGTGACCCGCGCCAGCGGGGCAAGTCGGTCCTGTGGACCGATTTGAGCGCCGAACGGTCCGTAGCGACAGCGTGCGGACGCTTGGGCGAGGCGCCGGGCAGGTTCGAGTGGCGATAGGTGGCATTTGGGAAAGGCTGTCCGGGGCAGCGCGGGGCGAGCGGCACCGCTGGCCGCTCTGGCTGCCGGTGATGCTGGGAACGGGGGCGGCGCTGTATTTCGCCTTGCCCGCCGAACCGCCGGCGGCGGCGGGATGGGGCGCGGCAGTCGCGGCGTTCGCGGGCATCGCCGCGGCCATCATAAATCCTGCGGCGCGGATCCCCTTGGCGCTGGCCGCCGCCCTGGCGCTGGGTTTTGGCGCGGCCAAGCTCAGCGAAGAACGCATCGCGGCGCCGGTCCTGTCCCAGGTCATGACACTGCACCTGACGGGACGGGTCCTGTCGGTTGATCCGGCCGCCTATGGTTCAAGACTGGTGGTGGGCAGCTTGCGCTCCGGCGGCTTTGCCGGCGCGGTCCCGGGGCGGGCGCGCATTGCGGTGCGCGGCGTCACGGCCTTGCGCCCCGGCGACGGTATTTCCCTGACGGCGCGGCTGCTGCCGCCGCCCGGACCATCCGAACCGGGCGACAGCGATTTCGCCCGGGCGGCTTTTTTTGAAGGAATCGGCGCGGTGGGTTTTTCCTATGGCGCGCCCATCCCCGCACCGCTGGCGTCGCAGCCGGACCTGATGGCGCGGATCGCCGCCGGGGTGGAGCTTTTGCGCGAAGCCATGACGGCGCGCATTCGCGCCGCATTGCCCGGCAGCGACGGCGCCATCGCCAGCGCGCTGATCACCGGGGAGCGCGGCGGCATCGAGCCGGACGACGAAACCGCGCTGCGCGATGCAGGCCTGGCCCATGTGCTGGCGATCGCGGGCCTGCACATGGCGCTGGTGGGCATGGGACTGTTCTGGCTGGTGCGGGCGGTGCTGGCGGCATTTCCGCCGGTGGCGCTGAATTATCCCATCAAGAAATGGGCGGCTGGCGCGGCGCTGCTGGGCGCGGGCTTTTACCTGGTCATCAGCGGCGCCACCGCGTCCTCCACCCGCGCCTTTGTCATGCTGGCGATGATGTTGCTGGCGATCCTGGCGGATCGCCCGGCGCTTTCGATGCGCAGCCTGGCGCTGGCGGCGGCGATAGTGTTGTTGTGGCGGCCGCAATCCGTCACCGAGCCGGGCTTTCAGATGTCGTTCGCGGCGGTGGCGGCGCTGGTCGCGGTGGCGGAATGGGAGCAGCGGCGGCAGCGCGTGCAGCCGCACGGGACTTTCTATCGCTACCTGCGCGGCATCGCGCTCACCAGCTTGGTCGGCAGCCTGGCCACCATGCCCTTCGCCATCTTCACCTTCGACTGCGCCACCCATTACGCCGTGCTGGGCAATCTGCTGGCCATGCCGGTGATGGGATTTGTCGTGATGCCGGCCGCCGCGCTGGGGGTGATGGCGATGCCCTTCGGTCTGGAGGCCGCGCCGCTGCATCTGATGGGCTGGGGCATAGATATAATGCTGAGAACAGGCCGCTTCGTCTCCGCTCTTCCCGGGGCGGTGACGGTGTCGCGCGCCTGGCCTGTGGGCGCGCTGGCGGCGATGACGCTGGGCGGGCTGTGGCTGGCGATCTGGCGCACGGGCTGGCGCTGGCTCGGCCTGGCGCCCATTGCGGCCGGAATCGTGATCGCGCTGGCGGCGCGGCCGCCGGACATATTGGTGGCCGCCGATGCCCGCACCATTGCGCTGCGCGGCAGCGACGGGCGTTTTCATTTTCCGCGTGCGCCCAAGGACCGCTTTTCCGCCGCGCGCTGGCTGGCGCGGGACGGCGATGCGCGCAGCGTGAAAGACGCGGCCGGCGGCGCGACATGCGACGGCGAAAGCTGCGTGATGACGCTGCCGGACGGAAATTTTATTGCCATGCCCTTCCGCCTGGAAGCGGTGGCGGAGGATTGCGCCCATGCCGCGATCATTCTCAGCGCCGTGCCGGTGGGAAATTGCCCCGGCCCGAAACTGGTGCTGGATTCCCGCGCCATCGCGCTGGGCGGCGGCTATGCGATTACTGGTGGAAAGGCGCTGAGTGTGCGGCAGTCACGCGGCGACAGGCCGTGGGTGCAATAACACCTGCATTAGGTGATCGGGTTCCCATGCGAACGCGCCTAGCTTGGGCGTGGCGCTGGGGCTGGCACGACCTAGAAACCAAGCCGGTCAACTCCAGTAATTCCAAGGCTCGCAGCCGGGACCGCTTCCTTCCCATTGTGGTGGCACAGTGTTGGCGTTGTAGACGGCAGCAAATCCTGTTTTGTGTTCATCACCAAAGACGTCGCGGTATATTGCATATCCCAAAACGGCGTATCCCTGCTGCGGGGGAGTAGGATACGTGGTCTTGCCCAATCGACCCTGCGCATCTGCTTGAACACTAATATCGATTTTCATCTTTCTTTCTGCATTTGCGTAAGTCCGTGGCACAACTGGAAGGGTTTGAGCGATCTCGCCATAGACCTCGAAAACAATCGCTGGGGTTTTACCAGAGTTGTGAGCGCAAAAATCCAATGTCAAAATTCCGGTGGTTACGTCAACAATAAACGATTGGCGAAAATCCCAAAAAAGATAAGCCCTCTCGACAGTTTTGAGACTTTTTACTGATTCTCTGGCCGCGCTACGGGTCTGGAACCACAACATTAGAGTGGAAACTGTCAGAGCAAGCGTGAAGAGCGCTGTCCAAGCTTCCGATCCAAGACCAAGGAATTCAGGATTGCTAATCTGAGTTGCCTCTGCCGCAGTATGTTTTGTTTGTCTAGCCGACTGCACGATTGGTGGCAGCCAGAACCCTACCGGACCTAGCAGCACCAAGCAGGACAGGCTAATTGCGGGCCAATATCGCCAACGAGGGAGCAGGGCTCTTGGTAGTCTTAGCACCCATTACGCCTTCTCGAAACCAACTCGCCGAAGGCTCTTATAGCTGGAACTAGCACTCGGTCATATACAGATGGCGGTTCTTTTTGTTGAGCCTTTATTAAGTGCCGAAATCTCCACGCTTTATTAGTAGTCAAAATCTCAATTCGTATGCTCACGGTTGGCGCGATGATCTAAGCGGATATAATAAACGGAATGCGTGCGACAGCAGCCTCTGGTCGCTCAATGAGCCCGGCACCAAGCGCAATTAGTGCTGCATTTTTGAAGCTGAATGAAATCCACTGTCATTGGTCACAAATATATCTCTGTGATGCCAAACGTGAGCCCAAAGTGCTTGAGTGTCGCATTTGGCATTCCTCCACTTGTTAGAAATGGAGTTGACATCGAGGTTTCTAGCCTTGCAAAAATCTGTCCAGTGAAATTCGATATTTGGAAATAGCGAATTATGTATCTTCTCCTCTAGGCTTTCCATTTCTGGTGAAGCCCAATAGGCCCAGTCGAAAAAACAGATGTCGAAGTAAAGCATCGGCTTTAGTATTTCGCAGGATTGAAGTCCCAGTCCCGACAATCGATCCAAGAAAGATTGAAAATTCTCAAGGTGTCCGCCGCTCTTCTGCCTTTCTGAAGCGGAAATGCCGACAACCGCTAAATCTATCGAGCCGCTTTGATGTGCTTCAAGCAGCTTTTGCAAAGGAGTCGACTCAGGTCGTTGCTCGTCGAGAGCAAATATACAATTGGTATCCAGCGTGAACTTGGGTATCGCCATGGCGGTTATCTAGGTGACATCGCCGTCTCTGCAGTCTCAATACCGCCGGATGAGCCCCACCAGCTTGCCCTGAACCTTGACGCGGTCGGCGCCATAAAGCCGCGTCTCATAGGCCGGGTTGGCGGCTTCCAGCGCGATGGAATCGCCGCGGCGGCGCAGGCGTTTCAGCGTCGCTTCCGTGTCGTCCACCAGCGCCACGACGATCTCGCCGGTGCTGGCGGTCGAGGCTTCCTGGATGATGACGGTGTCACCGTCCAGGATGCCGGCATTGATCATGGAATCGCCGGTGACTTCCAACGCGTAATGCTCGCCATGGCCGATCATGCCGCTGGGCACCGGCACATCGGCGATGCGGTTTTGCAGCGCCTCGATCGGCGTGCCGGCGGCGATGCGCCCGACCATCGGCACATTGACGGAATTCTCGCTGTCGCCCATCGCCTTGCGTGGGCTGGTATGGCGCGGATCGGCGCCGCGGCCGTGGCGGGCGGAAGGCAGGATGCGCTGGCTTTGGCTGCGGGTGGTGGCGGGGCGGGCGGTCTCGGCCATGTTTTCGGGCAGGCGGATGACTTCCAGGGCGCGGGCGCGCTTTTCCATGCGGCGCAGGAAACCGCGTTCTTCCAAGGCGGTGATCAGGCGGTGAATGCCGGACTTGGACTTGAGATCGAGGGCGTCCTTCATCTCGTCGAAGGAAGGCGGCACGCCCGCCTCGCGGATCCGTTCATGGATGAACATCAGAAGTTCGTATTGTTTGCGGGTCAGCATCGGCCATGTCCTTCTTGGGCGGGCTCCGGTGAAAGAAGCCAGCAAATCCAGCGCTAAATCCATTCGGGTTGCCCGCGAAGCAGGGCGAACAAAGCCGAAACATGGAGAATCGTTCTACTTTAGTTCTCGCAGCCGGTCAACGGGCGAAAAGGCCTGAACGGCGGGGCGCGCGGGCGATTTTTACTTGAACATATCCTCGACCCGCACCTTGGCGGCGCGGGCGAGTTTCTCGGCGACCTCGCCGGAAAAGCCGCGTGAGCGGCCGGTGAGATAGCCCAGTATCTCGCCGCTATTCACGCCGGCGTCTTTCGCCCAGATGGTGGGGCGCAGGCGATTGGCGGTCATGAAATTGCGAAAGGCTTCGCGCCGGTTGTCGGGCTGGGGCCTGGGCGCCGACACTTCCCCCATCAGGGTCTGCGGCGTCGGCCGTTCCTTGCTGAGGGATCCGCGCGATATCGCGCCGCGCTGCGGTTTTTCCGCTCCCGCCAGCTTGATGCTTTCAATCATGGCGCTGTCGTCACCAAGCGCCGCAACCAGCGCCAGCGCCGCATCCGCCGCGGCGCGCAGCGCGTCCGCGCCGCTGCCGTCGCAGCTGGCCAGGATGCGGATGCTGCCGGGGCGGAATTCGCATTCCACCGCCAGGTTTCGCGCGGCGGAACGCGCCCCGCCCGCATCGGCATTTCGCGAATAACTCACCACCGCCTCGGCCCTGACGGCCTTGATCCGGGTGCTCACAGGCGGAAACCGTCGCCCAGCAACTGGCGCGTGGCGGCTTCCACATCCTTCTGCCGCATCAGGCTTTCGCCGATCAGCACGCTGGTGACATGGGCGCCCGCCAGCCGCTTGAGGTCGGCGGGAGCCGAAAGGCCGCTCTCGGCCACCAGATGGACGGATTTGGGCAATCCGTGCGCCAGGCGCAGCGTTACCCCAAGGTCGGTGACAAAGGTTTTCAGGTTCCGGTTGTTGACCCCGACCAGATAGGCGTCCAGCTCCAGCGCCCGTTCCAGCTCGGCTTCGTCATGCACCTCGACCAGCGCGTCCATGCCAAAGCGGGCGGCCTCGTCCATCAGGGCGCGGGCCACAGCGTCATCCACCATGGCCAGGATGACCAGGATGCAGTCGGCGCCCCAGCACCGGGCTTCGGCCACTTGATAAGGCTCCAGCATGAAATCCTTGCGCAGCACCGGCAGGCGAACGGCGTCGCGCGCGGCGGGGAGATATTCCGGCGCGCCCTGAAAGGACGGGGCATCGGTCAGCACCGACAGGCAGGCCGCCCCGCCCGCCTCATAGGCTTCGGCCAGCGACGGCGGATCGAATTCGGCGCGGATCAGGCCCTTGGAAGGGCTGGCTTTCTTGATCTCGGCGATCAGCCCGTATTCGCCGCGCTCTTTCTTGTCTTCCAGCGCCGCCAGGAAGCCGCGCACCGGATCCGCGGCAAGGGCCAGCGCCTCGATCTCCTTGGCCGGGAGTTTTTTCTTGGCTGCGGCGACCTCATCCCGCTTATAGGCGACGATTTTGTCCAGGATGGTCATCGGTTTGTTGCGGCAATCAGCTCTTGCAGTTTGGCGCGCGCGGCGCCGCAATCCAAGGCTTGGGAGGCCAGATGCATGCCCGCCAGTATATCCTTTGCGCGCCCGGCGACCATCAGCGCCGCAGCCGCGTTGATGAGCACAATGTCGCGGTAGGCGCCCGGCTCCCCGGCCAGCAACGCCGTCAGCCGGGCGGCATTGTCCCGTGCGCCGCCGCCCTTCAGATCGGCCAGGCTGGCGCGTTCCAGCCCGGCATCCTCCGGCGCGATCTGGCCGCGCATGATCCGGCCATCCGCCAGCGCTGCGGTGGCCGTGACGTCGGTGTTGGTCACTTCGTCCAGCCCGTCCCGGCCGTGCACAACCATGGCGCGCGACGAGCCCAGCGCCTGGAGCGTTTCGGCATAGGGCTCCAGCCATTCCTCGGCGAAGATTCCCACCAGCTGGCGCGTCACCCGCGCCGGGCTGGCCAGCGGCCCCAGCAAGTTGAAGATGGTGCGGCGGCCGATGCGGGCGCGGGCGGCGCCGACATGTTTCATCGCAGGATGATGGGTCTGGGCAAAGAGGAAGACGATGCCGGTCTCGGCCAGCACCTTCGATGCGGTCTGCGGCTCCAGCCCGATCTTCACCCCCAGGGCTTCCAGAATGTCGGCGGCGCCGCTTTTGGACGAGGCGGCGCGGTTGCCGTGCTTGGCGACGGGCACGCCCGCCCCCGCCACCACAAAGGACACGGCGGTGGAAATGTTGAGCGTGCCCTGGCCGTCGCCGCCGGTGCCGCACAGGTCTATCGCGTCCGGCGGCGCTTCCACCGGCAGCATGTAATTGCGCATCGAGCGGGCGGCGCCAGTGATCTCCGCCACGGTGGGCTTGCGGTCGGCGGTGGCGGTGAGATAGGCCAGAAGCTGCTCGTCGCTCAGTTTTCCTTCGAAAATCCTGTCGAACAGGCTTTCGGTCTCTGCGGCGCTGAGCGGTTCTTCGCGCACCCGCATCAGGTCAAGCAGATCGGTCATGCCGGCTGCTTGTCGAAGGTGCGGGCGATGGTGAGGAAATTCTGCAGCATGGCATGGCCGTTTTCGCTGGCGATGCTTTCGGGATGAAACTGCACCCCGTGCACGGGATGGGATTTGTGCATCACGCCCTGGATCACGCCGTCGTCGGAGCGGGCGGTGACTTCCAGCGCCGCCGGCATGCTTTCGGGCGCGATGGTCAGGGAATGATAGCGGGTGGCGGAAAAATCATTGTTCAGGCCGCGGAACACGCTTTTGCCGGTGTGGCGGATCTTGCTCAGCTTGCCGTGCATCGGCTCGGGCGCGCGCACGATGCTGCCGCCATAGACCTGGCCGATGGCCTGGTGCCCCAGGCAGACGCCCAGGATCGGCACCGTGCCGCCCGCTTTTTCGATCACCTCAAGGCAGATGCCCGCCTCATTGGGGGTGCAGGGCCCCGGCGACAGTACGATGCCTTCCGGCTTCAGGGCCAGCGCCTCGGCGGCGGTCAGCGCATCATTGCGCTCCACCCGCACTTCCGCACCCAGCTCCCCCAGGAAATGAAAGAGGTTGTACGTAAAGGAGTCGTAGTTATCGATCAGCAGGATCATCGGCGGCCTAAGACATTGAAGTTGATAAATTTCTTTCTAGCACATCTCTGTGTCAGCCGCGACACGGTGCGGCCGTGATATTTTCGCCGGGCAGCGCTCTTCCCCTGACCCGGAAAATACACTACCATTTCACTAGAGAATAGATTTTTTCCTGTCGCGTCCCGAGATCAAGCCCAGCGCGCGCGTGCGAAATGGCTGGCTGCTCACCCTGGGGAGGGCCCAAATGATGGAGTGCAAGACGATGAAAACAGGCCGGCTGATAGCCTTGCTCATGGCAGGCGTTTTTGCGGTCCCCGCTGTCGCGGACGAACCGCCCAAGGCAGCGGCGCAGCTTCAGGCCGCCACCAAGATCGCGGGCGCCGATGCCAAGGCGATGCCGCTGTTCCTGTGCAAGCCGCATGCGGGCTTCGTCATCCGCAATGCGCTGGAAAATGGCTCCAAGATCCGGGTCGAGCCGACCATGCTGTTCGACAATCTTTATTCCATCAGCTCGCAATTCGTCGGCGTGCTGGCCTTCACCACCAGCGGCGGCATTATCCTGTTCGATGGCGGCCAGAGCGAGGCCGAGGCGCGCGATTTCGTCGTGCCGGGCCTGGTCAAGCTGGGTCTTGATCCCAAGCAGGTCAAATATGTCATCGGCACGCACGGCCATGTCGATCATTTCGGCGGGGCCGAATATTGGCAGCGCACCTATGGCGCGAAGGTTGCGCTCAGCAAGGAAGACTGGACCATCTTCGTGAAGCCGGCCGCCGACAGCAAGCTCCCCCATCACGACTTCGACGTGGTGGACGGCCAGACCCTGAAACTGGGCGATGACACGATCAAGCTCTATGTCACGCCCGGACACACGCTCGGCGCGGTCTCCGCCATCCTGCCGGCGCGGGAAGGCGGCAAGGTATATCCCATCTCGCTGCTGGGCATGGCGGCACTGCCGCCCAATCTGGAGCCCAACGATCAGGCCTCCGGTCTGCTGGCCTATGACAAGTCCATCCAGCGCTTCAAGAAGATCAGCGCCGACGCCAAGGCGGTGGGGTATTACAACACCCATGTCTTCGCGGCCGATGTGCTGCCGCGCCTGGCCGCCGTCCGTGCCCGCAAGCCCGGCGATCCGAACCCGTTTGTGGTCGGCCCGGCCTATGTGGATCGCTATTACGACATCGTCCACACCTGCACGGTCGGGGCCGAAGCCCGGTCGCCCGAGGACAATGCCTGGAATATCCCGATACCGCCGGGAACCGTCATAGAATAAAGGGCGAGGCACACGCAGACGCCTTCAGGCGTGGCTTCTCACTGGGTGAAATAAACGCAGGTGCCGGTTTCGCTGACCGGCCCCTGCACGACCTTGCAGTCATCCGGCGGCAGGAACAGCGTGCACTGCGCGCAGGTCTGGCTGTCAACCCGGTCCTGGTAGCTCGCCTGTTCCTTGGTCGCTTTGGGAAAATCCTGCGCCCGGGCCGGTCGCACGGCCAGTCCCGCAAGCGCTGTCAACGTGCCGGTCAATCCGCACCGCAGGAATTGACGGCGATAGATGCCGCTGCCTTCTTTGTCTCCAGCCGCCATTGCCCCGCGTCCCCGGTTTCAAGAACGCGCCCAGAGTGGGCGCGCTTCGGCCCCCCGGTCAAGGGCGGCAGGCGGGGCAAGGGAAATTTGCAAGGGACACAGAGGCCTGAAATTTCAGGCCCTGCTCCATTTGCCGGTCTTGATGTCGAACTTGACCTTTCCGGCCGCCCGCATGCGCATCAAGAGGTCCTGCAGGGCATCGGTGCTCTTGCTGCTGGGATCGACCCGCTGCTGCAAGGCATAAACCGCCAGCGGCTTTTCCAGCGCCGCCAAGACTTCCGCTTCATTTGTCATGCCGCGCTCCTCAAACTGGCGATGTCGATCACGAAGCGGTATTTCACGTCGTTCTTCAGCATCCGCTCATAGGCTTCATTGACCGACTGGATATTGATCATCTCGATATCGCTGACGATGTTGTGTTTGGCGCAGAAGTCAATCATCTCCTGCGTTTCGGCCATGCCGCCGATGCTGGAGCCGGCAATGCTCTTGCGCCCGGCAATCACGCTGCCGCCGCTCAGTTCCATCGGCGTCAGAACCCCCACCATCACCATGGTGCTGTAGCGCTTCAAGAGCCGCATATAGGGATTGACGTCATGGCCGACCGGAATGGTGTTGAGCAGGAAATCGAAACTGCCACCATGGGCCGCCATCGTGGCCTCGTCGCGCGACAGCAGCACTTCGTCGGCGCCCAGCCGCGTGGCATCCTTGCCCTTGTCGGGCGAGGTGGTGATCATCACCACATGCGCGCCGAACGCCTTGGCGAACTTGATGCCCATATGGCCCAGGCCGCCGAGCCCGATCACGCCCACCTTCTGTCCCGGCCCCACCTTCCACTGGCGCAAGGGCGAATAGGTGGTGATGCCGGCGCAAAGCAGCGGCGCGGCCGCTTTCAGGTCCAGGCTTTCGGGCACCTTCACGGTGAAGCGTTCCTCGACCACGATCTGTTCGCAATAGCCGCCATAGGTGGGCGCGCCGGTGGGCAGGCCGCTGACGCGCTCCCGGCCGTTATAGGTCCAGGTCGCGCCGCCTTTTTCGCACATCTGCTCCTGGTCGGCCTGGCAGGCGGAACATTCGCGGCAGCTGTCGACCATGCAGCCGACGCCGGCGATGTCGCCCGCCTTCAGCTTTTTCACCTGATCGCCGACCTTGACGACGCGGCCGATGATCTCGTGGCCCGGCACCATGGGATAGATGGAGCGGCCCCAGTCATCGCGCGCCTGGTGCAGGTCGGAATGGCAGATGCCGGCATAGAGAATCTGGATCTGCACGTCGTGCGGGCCCGGTTCCCGGCGCTCGACCTTGAAGGGGGCGAGGGGGGATTTGGCGTCCTTTACGGCGTAGGCGCGAACTTCCATTATTGCGGGCTTTCGTAAAGAGGGCGGCGGCGGAGAATAGGGAGCGCGCCGCCCGGAAACAAACCCGAATTTGCGGCGGAAAGCACGGGCTTTTCGCGCGTTGTCGAGGGGCAAGACCGGGAAGGACAACCCCCATGGCCTGGAAACTGGAAGGCTCCTGCCGCTGCGGGACGGTGGCATTCTCAGTCACCAGCCACACGCCCTATCCCTACCAGCTTTGCTATTGCTCGATCTGCCGCAAGACGGCGGGGGGCGGCGGCTTCGCCATCAACCTGATGGGCGACAGCAAAAGCCTGAAAGTCCGGGGCAGGAAAGCCATCCGGATTTTCCATGCCGAAATCAAAGAGGGCCGCCATTGCGAGAAAAGCCGGGGCCAGCGCCATTTCTGTTCGAAATGCGCCGCCGCGCTCTGGCTTTATGATCCCGAGTGGCCCGAGCTGGTGCATCCCTTCGCCTCGGCGATCGACAGCAGGCTGCCCAGGCCGCCGTCCAAGGTGCACCTGATGCTGAAATACAAGCCGTCCTGGGTGAAGGCGGAATTCGGCCGCGGCGATGCGCGTTTCCAGGAATATCCCAGGCTCTCGATCGAGGACTGGCATCGCAGCCACGGATTATGGAGCGACTGATGATCCGCAAACTGCCATCCGGCGAATACCGGCTTTATTCGCGCAAGAAAAATCCCAAGACGGGCAAGCGCCGCAATCTCGGCACCTTCAAGAGCCACAAGGCCGCCGAAAAGCACGAAAAAGACGTGCAGTACTTCAAGCGCCACTAATGCTGCCGGCGGATCCCGGTTCTATTGAAAAAATCCGGGCGCGATCATGCTGGTCCGGGGCGCGATTTAGGGCCGTATCTGTCCCCAGGAAAAACCCGCCATTGCATGTTGCGTCGCACCAATTTCTCCTTGACGCCCCGTTTTTTAGGGGGAACAATGCTTGTGCATTGCACAATTTGGGATGCAGGGCATGCTGGGGCGAGACACTTTCTTGCACGCGTCGGGAGGGTCCTCTGACGCCCACCGATAGCATTGTAAGTTTGGCCGAAGGCCTTCAAAGGCTTTATGGCGATGAGGCTTCGCTCCTGATCCGGCAATTCGCAGCCGAGAATGCGAAAGTCGGCGATGCCGTCAGCGCGGCCTTCTGGAACGGCATTGCGCTGGTTATTGCCAATTCCAGGACCTTCATGACGCATTCGACAGGTGAGCAAGACCCGTGAGGAGACGGCTCGCCTCTGCCTGGGCCGATGTCCTGCCTTGATGGGAAGCATAATGACGAAGCACGTAGCGGTTGGTCCCCAATTGGCCGGCTTGATTCATCCGGGTGGTGAACCTATTCGCCTGAACAGGCAGAAATTCGTCGCCATCGACCGCCAGCAGGGCGCGCAGTACAAGGCTACCTATCGCCCGCAAGCCCTCTACAGCCGCGCCGACAACGGATTTCACGCCAACAACGAGGCATTCCTGCTGCACGAGGTGGCGACCAATCTGCCGATCCATCGGCCGGACACGGGCCCCACCGATTTTCATCTGCATCTACCGCCGGGCGGCTTTCAGTTTGTTCTGGTGACGTCCGGCGTTTTCGCCTTCGATTACGATGGCAGCATGTTTTATGTCGGACCCGGCGCGGTGATGCTGCAGAGCGCCATCGTGCACCGCCAGCTTTTCTACACTTGGTCGGGAATGTCCACGCAGGACAATCTGAACACGCCGCAGTCGGTCGTGCCCGATCCGCTGACGATGGGTTATTCCGGCAAGTTTCTCGAAGCCTTCGTGAATGATCCGACGACGTTTCCCAATCCCAGCATTGTGGGCAACGATCAGATCCGTGAAGCCGAAACAGCACGGACGGCCTGGACCCATCCGCTGCATGACCGGCCGGCCGGCGCCGGCTTCTGGCTCCAGGACCCGCTGGCGCTGGGAGCGCTCTACAAGCCCTTGCCGGCGGATGGCGCGATCAAATCGGACACGACCGTCTATATCCGCGATCTGGAAATCGAGATTCCCAGCGGCCATCTGGTGACCGGTCACATCATCGCGACGGACCCGCGCGAACAATCGCTGCTGCCCAAGAGTGCTTCCGGCAAGGGCGATTTGAGCGCCCTGGCGAAAAGCGAAGTCGCCATGTACCGCGTCATCCGCGGCCATGCGCAATTCAAGGATCATGCGGGAACCACCCATGCGCTGGTGGCGGGCGATGTGATCACCGCCGGAAAAGATTCGCTCGACCTGGTTGGGGTCGGTGAAGATACCCAGGTCCTGCGGTTGGGCCTCCTGAACGGCCTGGAAAATCTGCGCAGCTGGACGCCGGCGCAGAGGGACGAAGTGGATGGCCTGGCCGGCCAGATCATCACGCAAAGGGAATTGCGTCCTTTGCGGACTGACGCAAGGCCGGTCGGTTATCTCTACAGCTAGTCTCGCCCCTTGAGCGCATGATAGCATGGCCAGGGCCGCCTTGCGGCCCGGGAGGCTGCCATGCTCTATCTGGTTCTGGCCGGCATGCTCATTCTGGCGGGATGCGCGTCGCTGGATTCCGACCTGAAATCCGCCCAGACGAAATGCAGCCTGACGGGCATGATGACGCTGTACGTGACCTGTCTCAACGATGCCGATGAAGCGGTCTTGCGCAAGGACGCGCCGGATGAAGTGCAGGGCTACGGGACGTTCGCGGCTGCGCGCCTGGATCTGGCGAAAAAGCTGGACGGTGCAAAAATCACGGGCGCGCAATTTCAGGACGGCGTGGCACAGGCCCGCGCAAAACTGGCCGTGACGCTGGCGCAGGATGCCGGCAAGCGCCAGCAGGCAGCGCAGGCCCAGCGCACACAGGATGCCTTGCAGAACATGAAGCCGCTCGGGGATGCGACGGGCATGGACAATGGCATGATGAGCATGCGGGGCGGCATGTAGCATTGCCTCTCTTGTCTTGGCCGTCCCAAAATGCCATGCCGCTGGCATGATCCTGGTGGTCCTTTTCACCGCCTCCTTGTGGGCCGGGCTGCAGAACGCACTGGCCGGCGGCGGCACTTTCATCACCCTGCCGCTCCTGATGCTGAGCGGCATGGATGCGCGGGCCGCCAATATCACTTCCACCATCGCGCTGTTTCCTGCCCAGCTGGTCACTGGCCTGACCGTGCGCAAGAGCGCGGCGGGCATCGCCGGCCTTTCGCTGCGGGCGCTGATGATCATCAGCCTGGCGGGCGGGGCGGTGGGCGCGGTGCTGCTGCTGGTGACGCCGTCCAGTTTCTTCGCCGCGATGGTGCCCTGGCTGGTGCTGTTCGCCACCGCGCTGTTCGCCTATGGCAGCTTCGTGCCGCGCAAGGCAGGCGCCAGGCCCTGGCTGGGACGGGGCGGCGCGGCGCTGGCCCAGTTCGTGATCGCGATCTATGGCGGCTATTTCGGCGGCGGCATCGGTTTTCTGATGCTGGCGGCGCTGGGCTCGGCGGGCCTGGCGATCCGGGCGGCGGGCGGCACCAAGAATGTGCTGGCGGTACTGATAAACGCCTCGGCGGTCGCGATCTTTGTTTTCTCGCCCCAGGTGCATTGGCTGCAGGCCGGGGTGGTCTGCGCAGGCGCGGTGGGCGGCGGCTATGCCGGCGGCATGATGGTCAACAAGGTCAATGAAAAGGCGCTGCGCCTCGTGGTGGTGCTGATCGGCATCGCCCTGACGGTGGGACTGTTCGTCCGCGCCCATCAGGGCAGCTAAGCAGCCTCTCTACTTCGGCTGTCCCGTTGTCCGCAGATACGGCTTGTGGGTCTTGTAGCCGGGGAACAGCGTCTTGGCTTCGTCGTCGCTGACCGCGCCAGTGATGATGACATCGCCGCCCTGTTTCCAGTCGGCCGGCGTCGCCACCTTGTGCTTGGCGGTGAGCTGCATGGAATCGATCACCCGCAAAATTTCATCGAAGTTGCGCCCGGTGGTCATGGGATAGACCAGCAGCAGTTTCACCCGCTTGTCCGGCCCGATGATGAAGACATTGCGCACCGTGGCGTTGTTGGCCGGCGTGCGGCCTTCGGAAGTGCCTTCCGTGTCGGCGGGCAGCATGCCGTAAAGCTTTGACACTTTCAGGTCGGTGTCGCCGATCATGGGATAGTTGGGACCCATGCCCTGGGTCTCCTTGATGTCGGCCGACCATTTGGCATGGTTCTCCACCGGGTCCACCGAAAGGCCCAGCACCTTGACGCCGCGCTTGTCGAATTCCGGCTTGAGCTTGGCGACGGCGCCCAATTCGGTGGTGCAGACCGGCGTGAAATCCTTGGGGTGCGAGAAAAACAGCACCCAGCTGCCCTCGGCCCAATCGTAAAAATGCAGCGGCCCCTCGGTGGAGGCGGCGGTGAAATCGGGAGCGATGTCGTTGATCGAAAGCGGCATGTCACAATTCCTCTGGCAATATGGCGGCGGACTTTATCCCAAATTGCGCAGGGCGAAACAGCGTTCCCGCGAGTTTCACAGGACGGGACAGGGGGAATTTGCGGTTGACGAAGCCGGCCCGCCGGAGCAAAGGTGCGGCAGGTGCAAGGTCTAGGGAACGCGGTTCAAAACCGCGGCTGCCCCCGCAACTGTAACCGGCGAGTGATCGTCCAATAAGCCACTGACCAGCTTCGGCTGTTTGGGAAGGCGGGCGAGAGCAAGAACCCGGGAGCCAGGAAACCTGCCTCGCACTGTCGTCCAGTCTGCGGCCGGGGTGCGCCGAAGATTCGCGGGGAAAACCGTCGCGGCGACAAAGTTGGAGTCGTTGCGGGGCATTCGTGAACCACAAACCAGATGCGGCCGTGCGGCTCCTGAACCTGTCAGGAGAAGTCATGTTGAAATCCATTCTGTTTATCGGTGCCGCCGCCATCGCGCTGTCGCCGTCTCTTGCCCGCGCCGATAACACCGAAAACATCATCGTCACCGCCACCCGCATCGCCACGCCGGCGGACCAGATCGCCAGTTCGGTCACGGTGATCGACGCGGCGCAGATCGAAAGCCAGCAGCTCAAATCGCTGCCCGATATCCTCAGCGACGTGCCGGGCCTCAACATTGTGCGCAGCGGCGGCGAGGGCGGCCAGACCTCTGTTTTCACCCGCGGCACCAATTCCAACCACACCAAGATCCTGGTGGACGGGATTGATGTCTCCGATCCCTCCACCCCCACCAATGTCTTCGATTTCGGCAAGTTCAGCGCCGCCGATATCGCAAGGGTGGAAGTTCTGCGCGGGCCCGGCTCGGGCCTTTACGGCTCGGATGCCATCGGCGGCGTCATCAATGTCATCACCAAAAGCGGCGACGGTCCGCTCAGCGTGATGGGCCATGCCGAGGGCGGCAGTTTCGACAGTTTCAACCAGGACGCCAGCGTCAGCGGTTCGGACGACCGCCTGCATTACCGGTTGACCGTGGCGCACCAACATGCCGGCAACACGCCGGTGACGCCGGCGGCGCTGCTGCTGCCGGGCGAAAGAGCCAACGGCGATTACTATGACGGCATCACCGGTTCGGCGAAGCTGGGCTTCGACGTCACCGATTATTTCGATCTCGGCCTGGTGGCGCGCAGCAATGAGGCGCTGGAAAAGACCACCGGCGACGGCTTCAGCCTCAAAACCTTTACCGGCTTTCCCTCGCCCACCCAGTCGCGCATCACGGTGCAGGGCAATGACGCCCGCGCCACGGCGCATCTGGTGCTGGGCAGCTTCGACCAGACGCTGGGTCTTGCCTTCAGCAGCGCGGTGACGATCGACAATGATCCCAACAACGGCAAGTCGCGCAACTCCGGCAGCCGCACCAAGCTGGACTGGCAGGGCAACTGGAGCGTGATGGAGGGCGAGACCCTGGTGCTGGGGGCAGAGACGGCGCGCGACGCGATCCATCTGCCGCTCTCGGCGGGCATCACCATCAATGCCGGTTATGCCGAACTGCAATCGGCGCTGGGTGATTTCAGCAACGCCGTCAGCGTGCGCTACGACGACAATAGCCGCTTCGGCAACAAGTTCACTTATCGCATCGCGCCGACTTACCGGATCGGGGAAACCGGCACGCGGCTGAAAGCCAGCTTCGGCACCGGCTTCAAGGCGCCGTCGCTGGAGGATCTGTTCGGACCCTTCGGCCACAATCCGAACCTGAGGCCGGAAACCAGCACGGGCTATGACATCGGGCTGGAGCAGCAATTCCTGCCGGCGCTGACCGGCGGCGTCACCTGGTATCACAATGACATCCGCAACCTGATCGAATCCGGCCCGCCGCCGACTTACGCGCCGATCAATATCGACAAGGCGCGGACGCAGGGGGTCGAGGCGTATCTGGCCTGGACGCCGCTGGACGTACTGAAGCTGCGCGCCGATTACACCTATACCGAGGCGCGGGACGTCACTCTCAACAAGCGCCTGCTGCGGCGGCCCGCCAACAAGCTCAGCGGCAATGCCCAGTGGCAGGTGCTGCCGCAACTTTCCGCCGGCGCCACGCTTCTGGTTGTCAGCGGGGCGGTGGATGTGGACCGTGAAAGGTTCCTGCCGGTCCGGGACCAGAATTATGTCACGGCGGATCTTTCGCTGAACTATGCCCTGTCGGACATGTTCACGCTTTATGGCCGGGCCGATAACCTGTTCAATGAAGTCTATCAGAATCCGAGCGGCTTCCTACAGCCGGGCCAGGGTTTTTATGCCGGCATCAAGGCGACGTTTTAGATGAAACGAGTGATTGGCGCGGCGATTATCCTGCTGGCGGTGTGCCGGCCGGTGATCGCCGCGCCGGCTTCTCCACCCGCGCGCATCATGTCGCTGAAACTTTGCACCGATGAACTGCTGATGGATTTGGTGCCGCCGGAGCGCATCGCTTCCATCTCCTATCTGTCGCGCGAAAAAGCGGCGCTGAAAATCTGGCCCCAGGCGGCCGGTATTCCCGTCAATCACAATACCGCCGAAGAAGTGCTGGCGGCGCATCCCGATCTTGTCCTGACGGACGAATACACCACGCCCGCCATGCGTGCGGTTCTGGCGCGAAGCGGCGCCAAGGTGGTCGAGGTTCCGGCGGCGGGCGATTTCGACCAGATCCGCAAGGTCACGCGCCTGGTGGCGGACGCGGTGGGGGCGCGGCCCCGCGCCAAGATGCTGATCGCGCATATGGACGACACATTGCGGCGGCTTGCCGCCAACGCGCCGCGCCGGATCATCCGCGTCGCGGGCTGGGGCGGAGGCGGCTTTGTGCCGGGCCGGGAAGGCTTGTTCAACAGCGTGCTCCTTGCCGCGGGCGGCCAGAGCATCGCGGGCGGCTATTATGATGTCGAAAGCCTGATCGCGGCCCGGCCCGATGTGCTGGCCTATGGCGATGATTACAGCGATACGCCATCGCTGCGCCGCGACCAGAATGTCCATCCCGTGCTGCTGAAACTGTTTGCCGGCAGGCGCATTACCTACCCCTCGGCGCTCTATGGCTGCGGCCTGCCGCAAAGCGCCGATGCGGCGGCGGCGCTGCGCACCGCGCTGACGGCGGCGATGCGCAATCCCGCGCCACTCCGGAATGGCGGCCTGCCGTGAGGTTATTGATCCTTACACTGACGATATTGCTGCTGCTGGCGGTGGCCGCCTCGCTGCTGGCGGGGCGGGTGTGGATCGCGCCGCAGGATATTTTCTCGGGCAATTCGTTGGCGGTCCTGATCGTCAGCGACATCCGCGCCCCCCGCACCATTCTGGCGCTGGCGATGGGGGCGACGTTGGGCCTGTCCGGCGCGGTGCTACAGGGACTGACGCGCAATCCGCTCGCCGAACCGGGCCTGCTGGGCGTTTCCACTGGCGCGGCGCTGGGCGCGGTGATCGCGATCTATTTCGGCGTCACCGCGCTCTCCAGCGTGGCGGGGCCGCTGTTCGGCTTGCTGGGCGCGCTGGCCGCCTGTTCACTCACCTTCTTGCTTGGAAGTGGGGGCGCGCCGGGGCGCGGTGGCACCATCGCGCTGATCCTGGCGGGAGCTGCGGTTTCCAGTCTCACCGCCGCGGGTATCGCCCTGGCGCTGAATTTCGCGCCCAATCCCTATGCCGCCTATGAAATCATGAACTGGCTGCTGGGCTCGCTGGCCGACAAAAGCTGGGTGCAAGTGTGGCTGGTGCTGCCCTTTGTGATCATCGGTTGCGGACTTCTGGCCACCACCGGCCGCGCTCTCGACGCCTTGTCGCTGGGCGAGGCGCAGGCGGAAAGCCTGGGCATCAGCATGAGCCATCTGCGCTTTACGATTATCGCCGGTGTGGCGCTGGCGGTGGGCGCGGCGACCTCGGTGACCGGTGCGATCGGATTCATCGGCCTGGTGGCGCCGCACCTGGCGCGGCCATTTGCCGGCCAGCAGCCCAGCCGCATCCTGTTGCCCGCCACATTGGGCGGGGCGCTGCTGCTGCTGGTCGCCGATATATCTGTGCGCACCATTCACCTGGGGCCGGAAATCAAGCTGGGGGTATTCACCAGCCTGATCGGCACGCCCTTCTTCTTCTGGCTGGTGCTGCGCCTGCCGAGGAAATCGCCATGACCTATTTGCTGGCCGAGCATGTCAGCATCAGCAAGGGCGGTCGCGTCATACTGGACGATGTCTCGCTGGAAGCCGGCGCGGGCGATTTCCTCGCCGTGATCGGGCCCAATGGCGCGGGCAAATCCACCCTGTTGTCGGTGCTGGCGGGATTGCTGAAGCCCACCTCCGGCGAGGTCAGCCTGGACGGCAAGAATTTTCCGGAAATCCCGCGCAAGACACTGGCGCGGCGCCGGGCCTATCTGCCGCAAAATCCGGTCTGCGAATGGCCGCTGTCGGTCGAACGTCTGGTGGCGCTGGGCCTGACGCCGCAATTGCCGGCGCTTGGCGGATTGCCGCCGGAGTTTGAGCCGGCGATTGCCAGGGCCCTGGCAGCCTGCGATCTCACCAGCCGCCGCGAGCAGACCGTCACCACTCTGTCGGGCGGCGAATTCTCCCGCGCCATGCTGGCGCGCGCCCTGGTCGGCGAGCCCGACATATTGATCGTGGACGAACCGGTGACGGGCCTTGATCCCCGCCATGCCATGGACTGCGCCGCGCGGCTGGCGGCCTATGCGGCCGGCGGCAAGCTGGTGATCGCTTCGCTGCACGACCTGACGCTGGCGGCGCGCCATGCCCATCGCATCCTGGCGCTGAAAGACGGCAGGAAAGCGGGCGAGGGGGCGCTGACATCGGCGCTGATCGCCGGGGTCTTTGATGTGCAGGCGGAAATAAGGGGCGAGGGGCCCTACGCCAGCGTCGCCATCCTGCCCTGAACTATTTCAGCGGCGGCGGACCGGGATCGGCCAGCGGCACCCGGGCGGCGTTGATCGTCATCGCCACGGCGTCGTAATAGCCATTGATGCCGATCAGGTCTATCACGCCCTTCTCGCCGAAGCGTTTTTTCACCGCATCGAACAGCGGATCGGAAACCCGGCCCTTGTCGCGGTGCATGGCGATGCTGAAATCATAGACCAGGCTTTCGTCGGTGCTCATGCCGTGTGGCCTTTTGTTGAGCGCCAGCTCGTCCAGCACCTGCCGTTTCATCCCGGCGGCGATGGCTTCGGGATAATGGATCTGCCATTCGACCTGCGAGGTCCAGTCGCGCGCCGTGATCAGGATGGTGAATTCGCTGAGCGGTTTGGGGATGGCGCTGTTGTAGCGCACATATTCGCCGACATTCTGGAAACGGTCGGCCAGTTCGGGACTGCGCAGCCAGGGAATGAAGGGTCCGCTGAGATTCTTGCGGCTGCCCATGATCTTGTCCGCGACCGTTTTCTGCTCCGGCGTCATCTGTAGCGGCGTCAGGGCCGGAAAGCGCTCCTGCGCCCAGGCGGGAGCGACCAGGCAAAAAGCGGCCAGCGCGCCAAAAACCCATTTCATTGCATTGATCCCCATGTCAGGCGCCTGCCGCGCCGCCACAGGCTAGCACAGGCGGAATTCGCGGACTGATTCGCGAAATCCGGAAACCATCCCCGTAGAAATTCAAGGCACCAAACGCGGCTGATCCGCGCGATATTTTTGCTATTGGGCGGTTATCCACACCCCAAAACGTCTTGACGGAACCCTTGATTGGTCCACTAGATATGGTGGCTGGGTTCTCTGATTTGTCACAATTCTAGGGGTTCTAAGGCATCTGGTGGGCTGAAATCTCGGTCCGGCCAAGGCCTTTTTGTCCCCTCCCGAGAGCCCTGATTTTCAAAGGATCGCATGGCCGATCCACCTGTATTTGGGGGCTTGCATGTCGGCAGTCGGCAAACTGGATTTCAGCGGCGATTTTGATGAAAACGGCCAGCTGGTCGAGACGCCTTACCGCCCCAGCCTGGCGGAACGCAAAGCCGCCGCCGCCCGCAAGCCGGCTCCCTCGCAAGACCTGCTCAAGCCGGTAGTCAAGCCGCCGATGCCCGCGCCGCTGGCGCGAAAGCCGGTGGCCGCCGACCTCAAGCTGGACAGGTCGCGCGACGCTCTGCTCACCGCCTTCGGCAAGGCGACGCTGACCGACCGCTATCTGATGCCGGGCGAAAGCTTTCAGGACATGTTCGCCCGGGTCTCCTGCGCCTATGCCGATGATGCGGCCCATGCCCAGCGCCTTTATGACGCCATGAGCCAGCTCTGGTTCATGCCCGCTACGCCGGTTCTGTCCAATGGCGGCACCAAGCGCGGGTTGCCCATCTCCTGTTTCCTCAACGACGTTTCGGATTCGCTGGACGGCATTGTCGGTACCTGGAACGAGAATGTGGCGCTGGCCAGCAATGGCGGGGGCATCGGCACTTACTGGGGCAAGGTCCGCTCCATCGGCGAAAAAGTGAAGACCGGCCAGACCAGCGGCATCATTCCCTTTATTCATGTGATGGACGGGCTGACGCTGGCGATCAGCCAGGGCTCCCTGCGGCGCGGCTCGGCGGCGGTCTATCTCGACATCACCCATCCGGAGATCGAGGAGTTCCTGGAAATCCGCAAAGCGAGCGGCGATTTCAACCGCAAGGGCCTGAATTTGCATCACGGCATCAACATCACCGACGAATTCATGCTGGCGGTGAGAGAGGGCGGGATGTTCGGCCTCAAGAGCCCCAAGACCGGCGAAGTGCTGCGCGAAATCAACGCCCGCCAGCTCTGGCAGCGCATCCTGGAGACCCGCCTGCAGACCGGCGAGCCCTATATCCTGAACATTGACGCGGTGAACCGCGCCCTGCCCAAGCACCAGCGGGAGCTGGGCCTAAAGGTCAATACCTCCAACCTGTGCAGCGAAATCACGCTGCCGACCGGCATCGACCATCTGGGCAACGACCGCACCGCGGTCTGCTGCCTGTCGTCGCTGAATGTCGAGACCTGGGACCAGTGGAACGAGGTCCCCGGCTTTGTCGAGGACGTGCTGCGCATGCTCGACAATGTGCTGACCGATTTCATCGAAACCGCCCCCGACAGCATGAAGCGCGCCAAATATTCCGCCATGCGCGAACGCTCGGTCGGGCTGGGGGTGATGGGCTTTCACTCCTTCCTGCAGTCCAAGGCCATCCTCATGGAAAGCGCCATGGCCAAGTCGTGGAATCTGCGCATCTTCAAGAAGATACGGCGCGAAGCGGATGCGGCGTCTTATATCCTGTCGGAGGAACGCGGCGCCTGTCCGGACGCGGCCGAGCGCGGCATGAAGGCCCGCTTCAGCCACAAGATCGCCATCGCCCCCACCGCCAGCATTTCCATCATCTGCGGCGGCACCAGCGCCTGCGTCGAGCCGATCCCGGCCAATGTCTATACCCACAAGACCCTGTCCGGCGCCTTCTCGGTGCGCAATCCCTATTTGCAGGAGCTGCTGGCTGCCAAGGGCAAGGACACGCCCGAGACCTGGGCCTCCATCGTCGAGCAGGAAGGCTCGGTGCAGCACCTGGATTGCCTGAGCGACGAGGAAAAATCGGTCTATCGCACCGCCTTCGAGATCGACCAGCGCTGGGTGATCGAGCTGGCGGCCGACCGCACCCCCTTCATCTGCCAGAGCCAGTCGCTCAACCTTTATCTGCCCGCCGACATAGATAAGTGGGACCTGCACATGCTGCACTGGACGGCATGGGAACGCGGCATCAAGAGCCTTTATTACTGCCGCTCCAAGTCCATCAGCCGCGCCGGCTTTGCCGGCCAGCTGGAGAAAAAGGGCGCCAAGGCGGCGGCCGTCCAGAAAACCGATTATGAAGAGTGCCTGGCATGCCAATGAACCTTGGCGGCGTCGATCCGCGCACCCTGATCGGCAAGAAGACCATCGGCCTGCTCAATTCCAGCGGCACCTATGACATCACCCGCTATCCCTGGGCCTATGACTGCTGGAAGCGCCAGCAGCAGACCCACTGGATGGGCGAGGAAGTGCCGCTGGGCGCCGACATCAAGGACTGGCAGTCGGGCCGGCTGGGCGATTCCGAGAAGAATTTGCTGACCCAGATTTTCCGCTTCTTCACCCAGTC
>CAIOFO010000089.1 GCA_903857685.1 uncultured Alphaproteobacteria bacterium | reverse complement strand
CTGGAATTCCTGAGCCGCCTTCAGGGGAAGGTGCCGCTGGACCTGTTCGGACGCGGGTTTCACCGCGTCTATGACAAATGGGACGTCCTGGCGCCCTATCGTTACAGCATTGCGTTCGAAAATATGCGAGCGCCCTATTACTTTACCGAAAAACTCATGGACTGCTTCGTCTGCGAAACCATGCCGATCTATTTTGGCAGTCCGCAGATCACGAACTTCTTTCCCAAGGACTCGCTGGTCGTCATCGATCCGGAATCACCGGATGTGGTGGACCAGATTCGGTCGGTCGTGGAATCGAACCTATGGCAACGCAATCGCGATGCGATTCTGGAGGCGAAGCGCCGCGTGCTGGAAGAATACAATATGTTTGCCATGCTGGCGCGGCTTGTCTCGGGCGACGGGCGGCCTGCCATGCCGCCCGCCTTGCAGCGGATTGAACCGGTTCAACTGGATTTTTCGGAAGATGAATAGAGGCATGGGCGTGAACTGCCCGACCGGATTTTCTCAAGGCGAAATTCGTTAAACGGCCTGAAATACGCCCACGATGTTCCAACTCTGGGCAGTCGCGGCCTTTCGATAGTCATTGAAGTCGCGCAGCGAGACCGGCGCGAAGCCCGTCCGGGCCGCGAACCGCTCCAACTCCTCCGGGAAGAAGTAGCGCATCACATGGTCTTCCCGCACCGTCTGGACATGGGCAGCCCCCTCGAACCGTTCCAGCTCGAAATGGACCGTGCACAGGTTCCGTCCTTCATCCAGGGTGGAGCGGGTGCGCCGGACCAGCCTGCCGGACGATCCCTGAACCTCGCGCTCACGGGTGCCCGGCTTGTCGGCAATGACAGCCGGGCCATACCAGACGTCGAAAATAAAAGGCGCCCCGGCGGGAATTTGGCGGCGTACGTTCGACAGCGCGGCTATGACTTCGGCGTCCGTGCGCTGATAGCCCAGCACCGCGAACATCATGATCGCCGCGTCGACCGGCGCGCCCGGCACGTCCACATCCTGCACATTGCCCAGGGCAAAGCGGGTGCGCTGGGACACCCCGGCCTGGGCCGCCTTGGCGCGGGCCTGTTCCAGCATCGCCGGCGACAGGTCCACGCCCGAAACCTGATAGCCGCGCTTGGCCATCGGGATGACATGGTTGCCCGTGCCGCAGCCGAAATCCGCCAGCGAAGCCGGCTTGCCGCCGGTGCTGAATTCCGCGAACAGGCTCTCGATCATGTCGCATTCGGCGGCGTAGTTTTTCTCGCCATAGAGCGCGTCATAGGCGCCCGCATAATCGGTTCCGAACACCGTCAAGACAGAATGCCTTTCACCGCGCTGACAACTTCGGCGATCTGCGCTTCGGTGAGCGCCAGACCCGAAGGCAGATACAGGCCCTGGCGATGGAGGCGCTCGGTCACCGGCAGTTTTTGGCCCTGGAACAGCCCCATCTCCCGGAAGACAGGCTGCTCGTGCATGCCCAGGAAAAAGGGCCGGGTCTCAACACCCTTTTTCTTCAGGGCCTCGACGAAAGTGTGGGCATCGATGCCGCGAGCCTCATCCAGCAGCACCGCATACATCCAATAATTTATGCGCGCCCAGTCTCTCTGAATCGGAAGTTGCAGGCCATCAACGCCGCCAAGCCCGTCGTCATAGAGCGTTCCCATGCGGCGCTTTCGGGCCAGGATATCGTCCATCCGCTCGACCTGGGCAACACCGATGGCTGCCTGGATGTTGGTGAAGCGGCAATTATAGCCCAGCTCCTCGTGGAAAAAACGTCGCGGCTGGAAACAGAGATTGCGCAGCGAGCGCGAACGGGCCGCAAGCCCCGGATCGCTGGTCAGCACCATGCCGCCCTCGCCGGTCGTTACCAGCTTGTTGGCGAAGAAGCTGAAGGTGGAGATGGTGCCCAGCCCGCCGCAACGCTTCCACGCGTTGCTGCCGCCGCGGCGCGAGCGGTATTCACAGCCATGCGCCTGGGCGGCGTCCTCGATGATCGCCAGGTTGTGTTTTTCCGCCAGCTCCCAGATCGGGTCCATGTCGACGGGATGGCCATACATGTGGATGGTCATGATCGCCCGGGTGCGCGGCGTTACCGCCGCAACCGTCTGGGCGATATCCATGCAGTAGGTTTCGGGATCGCAGTCCACCAGCACCGGCGTGGCGCCGGCCCGCACTACCGCCAGGGCGCAGGAGATGATGGTGAAGCTGGGCAGGATGACTTCGTCGCCCGGCCCCAGCTTCAGCGCATCCACCGCCACCTGCAGTGCGGTAGTGCCGTTGGAGACGGCAATGCCCTGGTCCATGCCGCAATAGGCTGCCCAGTCCTTCTCGAATCGGTCGATGTAGGACCCGGCGGAGGAAATCCAGCCCGTGTCCACGCAATCCAGCACATACTGGCGTTCGCGGCCCGCCAGCAGCGGTTCGTTGACGGGGATCATTCAGAAACGGTCTTTTTCTTGGACCCCGGAATACGGCCCCTGCTTGACTTCCAGCAGGACAGTATCCTCGATCAGGCGAAATCCGTGGCCGCCGCTGACCAGCGCCACCGCGTCGCCCGCGGTCATCTTGTGCGTGGCCACCAAATTCCTGTCGTCGTCATACAGGTCAATGAACATCTCGCCTTTCTGAACCACCAGCACCTCAGAGGTGCCCGTCACCGTGCGCGTTACGGGACGGTGGCTATGGCGCGGAATGGCGCTCCCGGCCGGATAGACGATGTTGCCAAGCTGCATGTTGTAATCGTTGGGGGTGTAGAATTCGGTCTGAGTGGGCCAGGGCGTGGCGCGCACCAGGATGCACAGCACCTTGCCGTCATGTTCGACGGTTTCCACCCGGCCGGAGGCCGTTGCGGCGGAAATTTTGGCATCGGCAATGGGCATGGGTGCTGCAATCAAGGCCACGCTTTGTTGCTACCACCACGACCCAGCATTGTCCATGCGGACACTTTTCCTTTTGCCCACAATGTCTTGCAAGGAATTAGGCGCTTGCCTGATCCGGCTGCGAAACCAGCGCGGCATCGAGCAACGCGAACATCTGGCGGCGATAATTTTCATAGGAAAGTTGTTCCATCCGGCCCCTCCCCGCTTCAACCAGCCGCGCCGCCAGCACCGGGTCGCTCAGGACCCGGCGCAGCTTTGCGGCCATGTCCCGGGGATTGTCGGGATCGAAGCGCAGCGCGGCATCACCCGCCTGCTCCTCCACGCCCGGAAGATCGGAAATCACCGCCGGGCAGCCAAAGGCAAACGCTTCGAGCGTGGGGATATTGGTAGGGCCGAAATAGGTCGGCATCACCAGGGCCGCAGCGTTGCGATAAAGCTTGGGCATTTCCTCGTCGGGGACATAGCCCAGATAATCAACCCGGTCCGAAAGCTTCAGCGATTGAATCAGGTTGAATATGGCTTCCGAACCCGGCTGCCGCGATCCCGCAAGCACCAGGCGCAGGTCGGGGAATTCGGCGGCAAGCTCAACAAAGGCGGCCAGCAGGTTCTTGTGGTTCTTGTGCGCCCAAAGCTGCGCCGGATAGAACAGGTAGGGCTTGGCTCGATTCGGCCCGACATCCGGCAGGATGGACGCGCTGAACAGGCGCGGCAGCACCTGGTGGACCACCGACAGTTTTTGCGGCGGCACGCCATAGTGGCGCGTCATTTCCCGCGCCAGCTCTTGCGACTCCACCATCACGCGGCGAGCGTTTGCCGGACCATAGTCGAACAGGACCCGGCGAATGCGCAATGAACCCTTGAGGCGAACTTCCGGGAAATGCGGGTAGTAGACATGGGCAATATCGGCCGCGCAGAAGATGTGCGGCGTCTCGCAGAGCGGGCTGTCCATCCCGCCCTGCGGAAACAGCGCCAATGTCGCATTGCGCCGCTTGATTTCTCGGTTCAGCGGGAAAAAGGGCCGGAGCATCGGCATCGCCCAGGGACAATAGATGCTGAAACGGCGCATGGCGCGGGCAATGAGGTGCTGGACCTTGCTCAGGCCGACATACTGGAATTCGGGAAATAGGCCGCGGACGGAAAGGCCGCCGGGGTAGCGATCATAGTGAAACAGGACCACGTCGATATCGCCATGCGCCTTTCGATAGTCATCGAGGGCGCAAAGGATATTCAGGGACCATTGATGGATGCCGCCGCCATGCGGGTTGAAGTCGGAAAGAACGGCAAAAGTCCGGCGGGTCATGAGCTGACCGAAAAATTCATGATCTCATCCAGCCGGGATTGAGCGATATACAGTTGGTCAGTCTTCATGATGCAAAATCGCCCGCACCCCTGATTGGAACAGCACCGAATATGCCCGAAAAAGCCCATACCCACCAATATATTAAATGGTTGAGAATATTGCAAAAATATGGCTTCTTAGGCAATCGCGCCTGTCATGATTGCTTGCGCGAAAAATTCGTCGCTGGAATGCCTTCGCGGCAAATAAATGCAAGGCCATGACAAGGAGCACCGCGGCTTGGCATGGACAAAGGTGGGGGAGGCAAATGACCGCCAGACAAGTCTTGCGATCCCTCGCTCGGCGAGTGCGCGGATATCACGAAAAATATCTGGGCGATGTCGGTTATTTGGCGCGCCAGATTCATTATCGTCAAACTGCATGGCGAGAACGCGATGAGATCAGCCGCCGCCAGGCCGCCGCAGCTCGAAATTTGGACAGAGCCAGCCCGCAGGCCAGGACTATCGCAGCCGCGCTTGAGCGCGACGGTTATTTTATCACCAGTGTCGATAAACTCGGCCTCTCGCCGGAGGTGGTGTCCTACTGCCGCCGTCTTGCGGAGCCGGCAATTGATCTGTCGCTCGCAGACATCACCAAGTTGCGGTCAGGGGGAAGCAAAATATACTGGATCGATCTTTACGGGGATGTGCAGGAGGAATGCACCCCAATCACCGCCTTCGTCGGATCGCGCGATATCGCCGATGTATGCAGCATCTATCTCGGCCAAGCGCCATTCGTGCATGAACTAAGTCTCTATCACACGCCGGCTGGCGCCGCATGGCTCCCGCCCGCCAAGCTGGCGTCGCAGAACTGGCATCTCGACAATGACCGGCCGCGCAGAATCAAGCTTTTCATGTTGCCATTTGGTGCGGATGTTGAAGCGGGAGCTACGATGTTCCTGCCAAAACCTCATGCGCCGCTGAATCGATACCGCAATTTCCCCGCCTATTTCGATGACAATCAATTTCGGGCCTTTGGGCTGGATCCTCGTCAAATTGTGCATTTCACAGGTGACGCCGGGGCGGTGCTTTTTTTTGACACCAGCCGGCTTTATCATTGTGGATCGCGCACAAAATCCAAGTCTCGCACGGTACTGAATATCGACCTGTCGCCGGTCACTTCTTATCTCCCCTATCCCCAGCTTGCGAACGGGCCGTTGCGGCGGCCTCGCTTTGCAAAACTCAACGAGCTATTGCTTCGCTGACAGGCGTTAGCGGATCAATTCTAAGGATACTGTCATGGCATTTACGACGCGACTGAAGACTGCGGTGAAAGCCATCTTGGGCTACCCCCTGCCCGGGCACAGCGACACGCTGCCGGCCATCTCCCAGGCGAACACATTGCGTACGGTCTATTTCCGTGAATGTCTTCGGAAAGTCGCGGGCCTGGACGGCGCAGTGGTGGAGTGTGGCGTGGGACAAGGCTATGGCCTTTGCAATTGGGCTGCTCTGACTTCGTTGGATTCCAAACAACGGCTGATATGGGCATTCGATTCCTTCGAAGGTTTTCCGAAATTCAGCAAGGAGGACGAGGCCAGCGAGGAACGCGAGGCAAGCTATTCGCAATACAAGCAGTTCAACCTGCTATATGTTCTCAATGTGATGAGAACGTTCGGTCTGACAACCACGGAGATCGACCGTCGTATCTGTTTTGCCAAGGGATTTATTCCGGCTAGCCTGGGCTTATACGACAAAAGTCCAATTGCATTATTGCATTTGGATTTGGATATCTACGAACCTTACAAGGAGGCGCTGAACTTTTTCTGGGAGTTTGTTGTTCCGGGTGGGATCGTAATGTTTGACGAATACAACAAGGCCTTGGATGTTTTTTAAATTTCCCGGTGCGCAGAAGGCGATCAACGAATTCCTTGACGCGCGGAATCTGCGTAGCGCCCTACGCAAGGACACGACTTGTGGCAACGTTTACATTCAGAAACCTCCGTAACAGCGCTGCAAAAGCAATTGTGGCCAGCACAGTCGAGCTTCTCTCTTTGGGAGATATTCTCAATCATCTCGATACAAAAACCAGGGCAGGCCATTCGCTGTCGTGAACTGGCCGGAAACTTCACTCCAAAGCGCATGTTTTACTGGTATTTGGCGCAAGCCCTTGTAGAAGGTAATTTCGCGCCTTCCCAGGACGTTTCCAATGCTGCTGCAGAAAATAGAGAATAGGTTCAAGCGCGTTCAGCAGAAAATTTTTGCGCTTAATGATCTGCGCGTATATGCCCGCGCTCTCGCTCCTCTGAGACGCATCGCCCGCCGCCTTCCATCCGACAAGGGAAGTTTATTGATCGTGTCCGGGCGCGGCATGAACGTGGTCTGGGGCCAGATCTGGCCCGTCTTCAGCCTGGGCATTCGCATGCGCGGATATCGCGGCCTGGTGCTGACGACGCGGACGCAAAAGCTGCTCAATCGTTATTACCGCCTGCTGGGGCTGGAACTGATTTATCTCGACGACTGGATAGACCGGGCCGATATAAGCGTTCCATCGGAGATTGAAAAAGCGCTGGCTGACGCTTCTGATTTCGACGCGTACAGAACGCTGTATTACCGCGATGCGCCGGTGGGACAGATCGCGCTTTCCACCTACAGCCGCTATCATGGCACGGGCGTGGTGGATATCGGTAAGGCTGATGTGCGCGCAAGCGTGGCCGAGTGGTGCCGCTGCGTCGTGCGCAGCATGGCCGTGGCGGAACGGATTTTTCATATTCACAATGTCCGTATCCTGTTTTTTACCGAAGTATTCATGGAAGAATATGGCGGGTTGTATTATGCCGCGCTGGCAGAGAATTTGAATATCATACGCTTTGCCGGCAGTGTCCGCGACACGGCGAAAGTCATGCAGCATCTGAGCCGGGCGAATGACCGGCTGCACCATTCGTCCCTTTCCGCATCATCATGGACAGAACTGAAGGCGTTGCCGTGGACGCCGGCGCACGAGGCGGCGCTGGCCCGGAATTTCCAAGATCGATATGGTGACCGCTGGCACCTTTCGCGGCGCAACCAGCACCTTGCCCGGCAGGTCGCCGTGGCCGATGTAAGGCGCGCGCTGGGTTTGCAGCGTGGGCGCAAAGCCGCGGTGATATTCAGCCATATCCTCTACGATACGCTGTTTTTCTTCGGCACCGATCTTTTCCGGGACTATTCCGAATGGCTCATTGAAACGGTGCGCGCCGCCGTGGCCAACCCTCATCTCGACTGGTTCATAAAGGTGCATCCGTCCAACATCTGGCGCGGTGAATTGGCCTCGCTCTTGAAAGGCCGTTACGAGGAAGAGCGGCTGATCGAAGAACATATTGGCCCCTTGCCTCCTCATGTGCGAATCGTTTCCGCCAATACCGACATCAGCCCTGTGTCATGGATGCAAATGGCCGATTATGGCATTACCGTACGCGGCACGTCCGGCCTGGAGATGGCCGCCATGGGCAAGGTGGTGGTCACCGCAGGAACCGGACGCTATGAGGGACGCGGATTCACAGTCGATCCGCAGACTATCGAGACTTACCTGGAGGTACTGAACACACTGCATGAAAAGCACCCACCGGATGAGGACACCGTGCTTTTGGCGAAACGCTACGCCTACGCGATTTTCCTGCTCAAGCCCTTTGTAATGACCAGTTTGGTACCGCGCCTGGCCACCGGGAAAAAACGCGTCGTTGCTTCCGACGACATGCTGTACAGGCTTCGCCCGATGCATGAGGATCGCCTGCCGGAGGATGTAAGCCGATTTTCCGACTGGGCGCTGGATGCGGGAAAAGTGGATTTGCTCAGCGATTGGAATGCGCCGCTGGAAGGATAGGTGGCAATGTCAGATCAGCTAAAGACCAATTGTAATCAGGCTGATTCTGACGTAACTTGCTGATACAATGCAAAGTAGTATGCTCAATACGAGGCCGCATGAGTATTTCACACAATAACGGCCATCCATTGCTTCCATGAAAATCGCAATTTATGGACCCGGCGGGTTCGGGCGCGAAGTATGTCCTTTGGCGAGGAACATGATTGCCGCCATGAACCATGCCGCGCCCGACAATAGCGGCGTGGTTTTTGTTTCAGATCTGCCGGACCAGATTGGTACCAGGATAAACGGGGTCGATGTCTTATCCTATGCGCAATTGTTGGAAAACCGGAAATCCATGACCGTCGCGGTGGCCATCGCTGAAACCCAGGCGAGGAGAGATATCGTAGAAAAGTGCCAGAGGGACGAACTGCAATTCACCAACATCATTGCTTCCTCTCACAGGCGTTACGACGATGTGGCCGTGGGCGAAGGTGCGATTATCTGTGACAATACGATTTTTACATCCAACGCGCGCATCGGCCGCCACTTTCATTGCAATATTTATTCGTACGTCGCCCATGATTGCGTCATTGGCGATTTCGTGACTTTCGCACCGCGCGTCAGTTGCAATGGGCGCATTGTCATTGAAGACGATGTTTATGTTGGCACGGGCGCCGTATTGCGGCATGGCACGCCGGGCGGGCAACCGCTTAGAATCGGCAAAGGCGCCATCATCGGCATGGGAGCGGTGGTTACCCGGGATGTCCCCCCAGGAGTTACCGTCATAGGCAATCCAGCCCGAATAAAGGAGGCGTGAATGTCCTCCGGCTTGGTCCCCTCCTTGAAGCAGTCGTGCGGTAGCGCCGGCAAAAGCGCCATCAACGATCTGGCGATTTTCGGCGGCACGCCGGCGTTTCCGCAGCCGCTGCATGTCGGGCGTCCGAATATCGGCAACAGGGCGGAGTTGGCGCGGCGCATTGAAGACATACTGGACAGCGCCTGGCTTACCAACAATGGCCCCTACGTGCAGGAATTTGAACGCCGGATTTGCGAGCTTACCGGCGTTGCCCATTGCGTATGCGTTTGCAACGGTACAGTGGGACTTGAACTGGCCATACGCGCGCTCGGGCTGAAGGGCGAAGTCATCGTTCCGTCCTTCACTTTCGTGGCAACGCCGCATGCCTTGCAGTGGCAGCAAATCCAGCCCGTCTTCTGCGACGTGGACCCCATAACGCACACTATCGATCCCGATTGCGTCGAGAAACTCATTACCCCGTGCACCACCGGCATTGTCGGTGTGCATCTTTGGGGCCGCGCTGCTGCTCCAGACCGGCTTGCTGATATCGCGAAAAGGCATGGTCTTAAGCTTCTGTTCGATGCCGCGCACGCTTTTGCCTGCACCTACCGGGGAACCGGCATCGGCAATTTCGGCGATGCGGAAGTGTTCAGCTTTCACGCCACAAAATTCGTCAACTGCTTCGAAGGCGGGGCAATAGTGACCAATAATGCGGAGCTGGCGCAGCGTTTGCGCACGATGCGCAATTTTGGCTTCGTGGGGTATGACCGCGTCGATTACATAGGCACGAATGGAAAGATGCCGGAAGTTTCAGCCGCCATGGGATTGACCTCACTGGACAGCCTTGATGATTTTGTCGCCCATAATCAACGCAACCATGACGCCTATGCCCGCCACCTGGATAAACTGCCGGGCTTCCAGATGTACGCGTTTCCGGAAGGTGATAAATTCAATCTGCAATATGTGATCGTTGAAATTGATCCTGCGGCGGCGCTGACGCGTGACGAAGTTCTGGAGCTTCTCCACGCCGAGAACGTACTCGCCCGCCGTTATTTCTATCCAGGCTGCCACAGGATGGAGCCTTATCGTTCGCTGTACCCCTCCGCCAGCCAGTTTCTGCCGCACACCGAGGCCCTGAGCCAGCGCGTCCTGTCATTGCCCACGGGAACAGCCGTGTCCGAGGAAGATATACGGCGCATTGCCGGCCTCATCCGGCTCGCCTGGAGCGAGCCGGAACTGGTACGGACCCGGCTGGCCTCCCGAAAAAAGGCTTGAGCATGCGCTGCGCGCTTCTTTGTGTCGTCACCGGCAGCTACCTGCCGATGGCGCTTACCATGGCGTCCAGCTATGCGCTTCACCATCCCGCCGACGACATCCGCATCCTGCTGGTGGATGTCTCCGCGGAAACCGCTTCCGGCATACGCATCGACACGCTGCCGAGGCTGCGGGTGGACGGAATCGATTCCATCCGCACAGCGCCGCTCGAAAAAATGCGAACCTATTTTACTGGCGTCGAGCTGATCGGCCCCCTCAGATCATCTTATATCAAGAAAAACCTTTTCGAGGACGGGTATGACCGGATCGTCATGCTCGATGCCGACATTCTCTGCTATGCACCCTTCACTCCGTTTTTCGAGGCGCTCGCGCAAAAACCCATTGCCCTGACACCCCACGTAAATTCCCCCTTGCCCGATGATTATTCGCCTGACGATCTTGAGCTGGTGTTTGCGGGGTTCATCAATAACGGATGCTGCGCCATAAGCGCCACTTCGGAAGCGCGCCGCGTGCTGGACTGGCTGGAAAACAGGGTTCAGCATTACTGTTTCTCCATTCCGGAATTGAACCTGAATTATGAGCAAACCTGGGTATCGTTTCTTCCCTGGTATTTTCCGGAAAGGGTGGAACTGGTGAGGGACCCCGGTCTCAATGTCGCCTACTGGAATCTCTATGAACGGCAGTTGGCGCAGACGGAGAACGGAATTACGGCAAATGGCTTGCCGCTGCGATTTTTTCATTATAGCGGCTATCGCCTGCAATCTCATCCGCGCCTGAGCGACCATGCCAATGTGTTCGCGGCAGATGGCGTCCTGCGGCAGATGCTGGATGACTATCGCCAACGCCTTGCCTATGGCAATAAGCACTATCCCAAGATCACCAGCGAATTCCGCTGCAGCACCGGGTCGGTAGCAGTCAGGCTGCGCAACTATGCCGCCGCATGGGGGAAGACGCCCGAGCTTTACCGGCGCTACCGGCGCGCCCAATGGCTGGGGTTATCGGGCCTCAAATCGCGCCTGAGGGCGCTGATCCGGGGCTGACCGCGTGGTCAGTCATATTGCTCGGCCTTGAGAACGCCCTTTTCCAGCAGCGCGTCCATCACCTGTACGTCGAGCATGTTGTCCAGGTTGATGCTGCGTTCGGGCGGCATGACATAGGGCAGCGTCGCGCCCCTGGGCAGGAAAGTCCTGCCGGTGCGCAGCTGGCCGGTGTCGGTGAGATAGAAGGCGCCGTTCAGGGCATAGACTTCCGGCAGCGACTGGCGCGCCACCATGGAGTCCCTCTCCAGGTAGGACGTGACGAAGCCGCCCTCCAGCTTCTGGATCTTGTCAGGATGGGGCGAGTCATGCCGCACCAGGCTGACAATCGCCCTGCCCCCGCTGGCATCCTCATCGAAGGCTTTGCAGAAGCCGTTGAGGTCGGCCAGAGTGCGCAGCGGCGAAGTCGCCTGCACCAGCAGGATATAGCCGTCCGCGACCGGCGTCGCATCCATCGCCTGCAGCACCACGTCCACCGTCCTGGCATGGTCGGTGGCAAGCTCCGCCGGACGCAACGCCGGCATGGCGACGCCGTATTTCTGCGCAATGGCATACATTTGCGGGTCGTCGGTGGAAACCACGATTCTGTCGACATAGGAGCAGCGCCGGGCCAGCTTGATGCTGCGTTCCAGCAGCGTATCCTTGCCCACGCGGTGCAGGTTCTTGTCGGGGATGCCCTTGGAGCCGCCCCGCACCGGGATGATGGCGGTCAGCTGCTGGCCGCGGATCATGGCTTGCGGAAGATGCCGATCTGGCGGCTCCCCAAGAGGTTGCGGTGCAGATAGTCCGGCGTGATCCAGTCGAACAGATGCTCAGGATCGCCGTGGCCGTGATAGGGATATTCGCCCGACATGTAGCTTTTGATGTTGTCGATCTCGGTGATGACGGTTTCGAAATGCTCGCACGTCAGGCCGTGCCGCGTCATCAGGGTTTTCAGGCTTTGCGGCGTGAAGTGGCTGACATGCTTCCAGTTGAAGGTGGGCGAACGCTCGCGCATCAGCCGTGTCGCCAGCGAGGCGGCATTGGGCACCAGGATGAACAGCAGTCCGCCGGGCTTCAGCATCTCGCTGATGCGATCGAGGATGGCACCCAGATCGTAGAGATGCTCCAGCACGCTCCACATTGAGATGACGTCATAACCGCGGCCGATTTTTTCCGGGTCCATCCGCTCAAAGGACGAATTTATGAACTGCACGCCCGCGGTCTGCTTGTAGATGGCGCCGTAATTCTCGTTGATGTCGATGCCGATGCAGTGCTTCCAGGCATTGCGTTCCGCCATCTTCAGGAACACCCCGGCGCCGCAGCCGATATCCATGATCTTGTCGCGGGCCGGCGGGCGGAGCTGCTCGATCAGGTCCAGGCCATACTGGTACTTGATTTCGTCGATCTGGATCTGCAGCGGCTGGGTATAGATGTCCGATGCGGTGCGGTCGTCGCGGTAAATCTCGCCGACCGCCGCAAATGTCACGCGCGGGTTCATGTAGCGGTGGCTGCAATTCTCGCAGCGGTAAATATCCAGCCCCATGCGGCTGAGGAAGAAGTTGCGCTTGGGCGAATTGCAGGCCGGGCAGGTCTCGACGTCTTCCCAGAAGCCTTCCTTGCGGACGTAACGCTCGCGCCCGGTGTCTTCCACCACCTTGGCGTGCTCGGGGATCAGGTAGCCCGACGAGGGGCGGTTGACACCGCTGCGGTTGGTGACGGCGTGGAACTTGCCGGCGCCATGGACCAGGTTGCCGTCAAACCGGTTCTTGGCCTGAAGGCGCTGTTCGAAGGAGTTGATGTCGAAGGTGGGAGCGGGGCGGTCGAGAATTGTCATTTGATCGCCAGGAAACCCTCAAAGCAGACATATTTCTGAATAGTCATCACGTCCTGAAAACCGGCGCGATTGAGCAAATCAAGATTGCCCTGGCTGGAAAACGGCTCCAGCACACCCTTGAGGCTGCGCGTTTTTGATACGATCTCTTCCGCCGAATAGCCCTGGCGGATCTTGTATTCGTCATAGAGGCGCTGCGCGATGTCCTGGAACCGCGCGTCGGGGCCCCTCACCTTTTCGAACAGCACGAAGGCGCCGCCCCAGTTGAGAGACTTGTAGATCTTGTCGATCAGCTGCTGGCGTACGGCCGGGCGCACGAACTGCACCACGTAATAGGACACGACCATGTCGCAGGGCTGGAATTCCATCTGGTTGATGTCGTCGGCGACGAATTCCAGGTTCTTCAGGCCGCTCTTTTTGTGCGCCTTGTGGTTGGCCATCTTGACCATTTCGGGCTCGACATCGACACCGATGAAGCGGGCGCCCGGCTTGTTCTCGTTGTGCCGCGCCAGCTTCTGGGTCAAGGCCCCCGTGGAGGAGCCGAGCTCGTAGCAGATCGAATCCTTGTTCAAGAAGAAATCGCTCAACTCGCAGATGAGTTGATGGCCTTCATTGTACAGCGGCACCGACTTGGAGACATGATCGTCGAAGCCCTTGGCCACGTCGCCGGCAAAGGTCCAGCTGGCGGAACTCGCCTTGATGCCGTCACCCACATTGCCCATGCTATTCTCCCGCCAGCGCCGCGGGCGCCAGCGCCTGCGCGGCATCCGGTTCCCAGTTGAAAATCTGCCGCCCGCCGACCTTGTTGCTGAAGCGGCCGCGGTAGTAGGCGCGGTTCAGCAGCTCGTCCTGGCTGAGTGCGCGCTGGGCATGACCGATCATGGAAATGAATTCCGGCACATGCTCCTTGAGGTACTGCGCCTGTTCATCCTTGCCCAGCGCGGCAAATTCCCTGATTTCCCGCAGATGTTCCCTGGTGATGGAAACCTTGCCGTCGCGGCTGGCTTCCGGCGGCAGAATGGTGAAATGCCGCTCGATCACTGCGGCGCCCAGATGGATCGCGGCCAAAGCCGCCTTGACGCCATCGCGCGACACCAGTGAATGGTCCGACAGACCGACCGACGGTGTGAAGCGGCGCAGATATTCCATGCGCGCCAAGTTCATCTGGTCCAACGGGGTGGGATAGATGGTCACGCAATGCAGGAAGCTGAAACGTTGCTTGCGCCCATTCAGCAGCGCAGCGGCTGCTTCGATCTCCTGGTCGTAGCTGGCACCAGTGGAAATCATGACGTCATCGAAATTGTCGGCAAGCGCCCCGATCAGCGGCAGCGACCCACAGTCATAGCTTGCCACCTTTACCGTCTTCCAGCCCAATTCGCGAATGAAGGGAATGACAGCGAGGTTGAAAGCGGTGGTCATGGGCTTGAGGCCGGCGGCCTTGCAGGCATCACCGAATTTGCGGTGTTCTTCGTAATTCAGCTCCAGCGGGCGAAGCCGGTTCATTTCCGCCTGGAAAGGACGTTTAATAGTCAGCACGCGGCCATCAGACGCCACCTCCCCTTCCTCGAACTCGGGGCGAAAGCTGACATCGTCGGCGAAGATGGTCTGGATTTTGCCGTGGGTGGCCCCACCTTCGGCCGCGGCATCGACCATGCGGTGCAGGGTGTCGAAATCGCCATTGTGGTTCTGACAGAATTCGGCGATCAGAAGCACGGGGAAGACCTCAATTATCGCCTCGCGGGTAAAGCCGAAAAAGCGCGTTACGGAAAGCGCTTAGCTCAATAAGCCTTGCCTCCCCGGACCAACCGCCTTAATAGACGAGCGGGTAGGTGCCACGCAATAGCCGTCTCGATTAACGGTTCCTAACCGCCGGTATTTCCTGCACAATTGCAGCAAAACATTTGGTTGAATGACTGTGCTCCCCGCCATCGCGCAAAAAAAGGTCTTCGTGTTCGACTGGGACGGCACGCTGTTTGATTCCATGGCGGCGAAAACCGTTTCTTTCGCAACGGTGGTCAGTGCGTGGCTGGCGCGCAACGGCGAGGCGATGACGGTGCCCGAAGTGGCGCATCGCTACCGCCTCTATTCCGGCGAACCCCGCCGCACGATATTCCGGACAATTGCGCGCGATGCGGGCACCCACGCCTCGGATGCGGATTGCGAAGCCATGAGCGAGGAATTGTTCGCGCGGAACCGCGCCACGCTCGAAGCAGCCTCGCTGTTCGAAGATGCCCTGCCTTGCCTGGATGACCTGTTGGCCCGAAATAAGACCGTCTGCTTGTCCTCCTCTGTCCCGCAGGCAGAGCTTGCCCACTTCGTGGAGCGCAAGCTGCCGGCGCGGTTGCGCCGCCGGTTGGCCGCCGTGCTTGGCAGCCAGCCTGAATTGGCCAAGGGCGTGGGCCATCTTGGCGCGATCCGCGTTGCCACAGGCGCTCCCGCCCCGGAGGTTGTGGTAATCGGCGACGACATGGCCGACCGAAACCTCAGCACGGCGGCTGGAATCGATTCCGTTCTGGTGGACCGCGACGGCCATCTGCCGCCGCAAACGCCGCATATTTCCTCGCTGACAGAAATCGCCGAGCTCCTATGACATTCCAGGCCGTCGTCAAGCGCAATACCTCCATTCGTGAAGCCGTGCGCCTTATGGGCAGCCAGCCCGGCAACCGATTCATTGCGGGAATCGCCGTGGTCATTGATGACGCGGGCAAGGTCATCGGCGTGGTGACCGACGGCGACATCCGTCGTGGCCTGTCACGCGATGTCAGCGTTGATGCCCCCGTTGAAGCGATCGCGAAGTTTGATCCAGTGACCCTTGACCACAGCTTGAGCCACAAAATGATGCGCCAGGCGGTGATGGAAAAGGCGCGTCTGCGCGGCACCGATTATCGCAAATATGACAAGCTGGTGCTGATTGATGAGGCCGGCCGGCTGAAGGACGTTTTGCGGCTGGCCGACATCCTGACCTCGCTTATCGAGGAAAAGACCATCGCCGTTTATGGCATGGGCTTTGTCGGCCTGACCCTGGCCTGCACTTTCGCCAATGCGGGACTTTCGGTGGTGGGCGTCGACACCAATGAGGCGGTGCTGGCCAAGCTGAAAATGAACCAGCCAACCTTTTATGAAAAGGGCCTGGAATCCCTGCTTCTATCACTTGCGCAATCCAATCCTCTGAAATTGACCTCCAGGGCCGGTGAGCACGCCGCCGATATCCATATTGTTTCCGTGGGCACGCCGGTGGGCAAAGACAGGCTGCCCGATATGGGCATGATTCGAACCATCGCCAAGACCATTTCGGGCGTGCTGAAACGCGGCGATCTGGTAGTGCTTCGTTCCACGGTGCCGGTGGGCACCACCCGCAAGGAAGTATTGCCAGTGCTGGAATCCGGCGACCTGGTGGCCGGCCGCGATTTCTTCCTGGCTTTCGCGCCGGAACGCACCGCCGAAGGCAATGCGCTTGAGGAATTGCGCGTCCTGCCGCAGATTGTGGGCGGCTTCGACGCCGCCAGCATCGAGATGACGGCGCGGCTGTTTGGCGAAATCACCAACACCATCGTCGAAGTCGGCTCGCTGGAAGCCGCCGAAATGGTGAAGCTGATGAACAACACTTTCCGTGATCTGGTTTTTTCATTCGCCAACGAGGTCGCCTTCCTGTGCGACGACTTCAATGCCGACGCCTTCCGCCTGATCCAGGCGGCGAATGAAGGGTATCCGCGCAATCCCATTCCGCTGCCCAGCCCTGGCGTGGGCGGGCTATGCCTATCCAAAGATTCCTATCTATATTCCAATCCGCAAGCGGGCAGCTCGCTGAGGCCCACATTGGGCAAAGCCAGCCGCGCCATCAACGGTCAGGGTGCAACCTATGTCCTGACCAAGCTGGACAAATTCGCGGCGCGTCATGGTCTTGATGTGAAGGCCTTGAAGATTCTGCTGGTAGGCCTGGCCTTCAAGGGCATGCCCGAGACTTCGGATTATCGCGACAGCGTAGCGTTGGAACTGGTCCAATCGCTTGAGAAGTCCAATCTCATCATCAAGGATTTCGTCATCAGCGAGACCGAAATCATGGCATTGGGCTATATCCCCAGCGGCGACCTGGCCGATGCCGCCCGCGGCGCCGACGCCATTCTGGTGATGAACAACCACTACCTGAACAACAAGTTCAACGTGGTGCAGGCGCTGCAGGGCCGCAAGCGTCCGACCCTGCTGTTCGACGGCTGGCACATGTTCAACCGCCGCGAAATTGAGGGCATGGGCGTCACCTATGCCACCATGGGCTATATGACACCGGCCTGATGGCGCGCTTTTACCAGATCGCTCGGCTAACCCAGGGAAGCACGATTTTTCCCGAAACGGAGAAGCTGCGCATCGATCTGGACGGCGTGACTGCCGCAGACCTGATCGAGAACGACATCGCCTTTCAGGCCGCTATCGCGCCACAAACCTGGTTCTGGCTATCGGGCGGCGGCACACTGCTTCTCAATGGACATTATATTCCGGTTGTGCGGCGCTCGCAGAACGCGCTCATTAATCCGGGAAAATTCTCCCTGTTTACCGGCCGCGCCGACAATGCAGGCGAACGCGCAAGGCCGCCGCTCATGGTGCGGGAATTGTTCGAGGAGCTGCTGCTATTCGAAGGTGAGACGCTTTTGGTGCCGCAACTGGAGGGCTTCCAAGACTTAATTGATACTGCGCACGGCGCGATCCGTAAGTCCGGCATCCTTGAGGACGGACCACGGCGCGCACTGCCGCTCACCTTGGTGCCGCTAAAAGCGCACTCGGTAACTATTCGTCATCAGGGTGCGGAACGCGAATATCAGTTGAGCTGGACAGCGGGTCCCTCAAACGACATCAACGTGCTTTACCTGTTCGCAGCCGAATGCGGCCTGGCGCAGCTTGCCGCCCGAGACGGAGAATTTCGTGTCACGCAAGACAAATTTATCGGTGCCGGACGCGACATCTATCTTTATGATCTCCGCAGCCGGCTCGCGCGCTCCCTGACGCGCCCCGACAACCCGCGCACCATTTCCCGCGGGGAAATGACCGAGCCGCTACGATTCCTCGAAGACCTCTGCCTCTAGGCGAGCACCGCAATCTTCTCAAAGCGCATGATCACTCCCAAACGCCGGGAAATATCTGATACAGTGATGTTTCCAGAGGTTGGGAAGCGGCACAAATGAAAGAATTGATTAAAAGACTAATCCGCTACTCCAGTACGCCCATTCTTGATGCGTTTGCTCAATCCGATCTCACGGATCGCTCCATCTTGCTGCAAGGCGCGCAGGCGGCGTTTGCCGTTCGCACGGTCCAGCACGTCCAATCCTTGTCGGATGTCGGCTTCAGGGTATTTTCCCAGTTCGATGAAGACGGGATCATTGAATGGCTGGTATCGCGCCTGCCGGGCATACCCGCGGCATTTGTGGAATTTGGCGTGGAAGACTACAGGGAGGCAAATACACGATTTTTGCTGCGCCACCGCAATTGGCGCGGGCTTATCATGGATGGCTCGCCGGCGAATATGGAGCGAGCGAAGGCAAGCCCGCATTTCTGGCAAAGCGACTTGACGGCGGTTGCCGCCTTTATTGACCGGGAAAACATCAACGGCCTAATCGCCGGCAACGGGTTCGGCGGAGAAGCCGGGATTCTCAGTATTGACCTCGACGGCAACGACTATTGGATTTGGCAGGCAATAGATGTCGTCAATCCGTGGATTGTGGTCATCGAATACAATGCGGTGTTCGGCGACCTTTTATCGCTCACAATTCCCTACGGCCCCGAATTCCGGCGCACTCGCGCGCATTCCTCGTGCCTTTATTGGGGTGCCGGGATTGGCGCCTTGGAACATCTCGCCAAGGAGCGCGGCTATGCGCTCCTGGGATCAAATCTTGCCGGCAACAATGCCTTCTTTCTGAGGGCGGACCTTTTGCCGCATTTCGACGGGCAAATAGCCGACAGACGCGCCCGCCCATCTCTGTACAGGGAATCTCGTGCGGCCGACGGCAGTTTGTCCTACATAAAGGGCGGCGCACGCCGCGATATAATTGCCGACATGCCAGTTGTGGATGTCAGCCTCGGCAAGACTGTCAGACTGGGCGATGTCGGCAACATCTACAGCCAGCATTGGGCTGAAGTCATGGGTACGAAATAGAGAAGTTCAATCTGTACCCCGCAATCGGGTCCCTTGCTTCGCCGCAAGATCGCCCCCTAATATCAGCCCGCAGACGAGGCATCACCACCACGAAACGGCGATCCCGCAAGTCCTGATGCGAGGGCAGCCCAAACGACCATGCAACGGAGTGAGTGTTCTCAGGTGTCCGCAGATCAACCCATATCGCAGCTTTTGCGTCGACTTTGGCGGCACATCGGAGCGCGCCGGCACGGACAGGTCTGGCTGCTGCTGGGGCTGATGCTCCTTTCCTCATTTGCGGAGATTTTCACCATCGGGGCGGTGCTGCCGTTCCTGGCCGCGCTGACGGCGCCGGAACGCGTGTTCCGGCACCCCCTGGCGCAACCCTTTATCCATGCGTTGGGACTTGCCGCGCCCGGCCAGATGCTGCTGCCGCTCACCATCGCCTTTGGCGTGATTGCGGTTGCCGCCTGCGCCATTCGACTGCTGCTGCTTTGGGCCACCACCCGCCTGTCCTTTGCCATCGGCGCGGACCTCAGCATCAGCATCTACCGCCGCACGCTATTCCAGCCTTATGCCGTGCATTGCGGCCGCAACAGCAGCGAGATAATCAGCACCATTTCGTCCAAGACCAATGCCGTCATCGCCAACATTATTCTGCCTGGCCTGATGCTTGTCAGCTCCAGCGTGATGCTGACCGTCATCCTGGTGACCATGCTGTCGGTCGAGCCCATATTGACGCTGGCGGCATTCACCTGCTTCGGCGCGTTCCATTTTTCCATCATGCGCCTGACGCGCAGAAAATTGCTGGCCGACAGCCAGCTCATGTCGCGCGGGCAAACCCAGGTCATCAAGTCGCTGCAGGAGGGCCTGGGCGGGATTCGCGATGTCCTTATTGACGGCACTCAATCCAGTTATTGCGAAATCTATCGCGACGCAGCGATGACCCTGCGCCGGGCCCAGGGCAATAGCGCCTTCATTGGCGGCAGCCCGCGCTATCTGATGGAGGCCCTGGGTATGCTGCTTATCGTCGGCCTTGCCTATGCGCTGGCGCAGCAGGCCGGCGGCATCACCAGGTTCATTCCCGTTCTCGGCGTCCTGGCGCTGGGCGCCCAGCGCCTGCTGCCGGTCCTGCAACTGGCGTTCGGCTCCTGGGCCGCGATGCAGAGCGGCCACGCCTATCTCAACGACACCCTCACCCTTCTCGACCAGCCACTTCCGGAATATGCCGACCAGCCGCCGGCCTCGCCCCTGCCGTTCCGGCACGCGATCAGCCTCAGGCACCTCGCCTTTCGCTACAGCCCGCAGGCGCCCCTTGTTCTTGAGCAGGTCAACCTCACCATTCCCAAAGGCAGCCATGTGGGCTTCATCGGGGCGACAGGAAACGGCAAAAGCACGCTGCTGGATATCGTGATGGGCCTGCTGCCGCCGACAGAGGGCACGCTCGAGATCGACGGCCAGCCCGTGACAGAAGCCAATCAGCGCGCCTGGCAGGCGCATATTGCCCATGTCCCCCAGAGTATTTTCCTGGCCGACAGCAGCGTCGAGGAAAACATCGCCTTTGGCCTGCCGAAAGACCGGATAGACCGCGACCGCGTCAGGAAGGCGGCGCAACTGGCGCAGATATCGGAAACCATCGAGAGCTGGCCCAAGAAGTACCAGACGTTCGTCGGTGAGCGAGGCATCCGGCTGTCTGGCGGCCAGCGCCAGCGTATCGGCATCGCCCGCGCGCTCTACAAGCAGGCGGACGTAATCATTTTCGACGAAGCAACCAACGCGCTGGACAATGAAACCGAGCTGGCGGTCATGCAGGCGATCGAGGAATACAGCAAGGACCTGACCATCCTCATCGTCGCCCACCGTCTGAGCACCCTGAAAAACTGCAGGCAGATCGTGGAGTTGAAAGCAGGACGGGCAAGCCTGGTGGATCCGGAAGTCATTACCCGCGCGATGCCGGCACCGCATCCAGTTGCGCCAGGATAGCGCGGCCCTGCCGCTCCAGCGCGTCAATATTGTAGTCACGCTGCACCAACGCCTCCAGCCCCGCCCCCAGCCGCCGGCGCAATTCCGGGTCGCGCAACAGGCGAAGAATGGCATCGGCGAATTGCCGCGGCTCGTCCGCTAGCAGGATGTCGCGGCCATCTGTGACTGAGATGCCTTCGGCGCCCAGTGTTGTGGATACCACCGCCTTGCGGCATGCCCCCGCCTCCAGGATCTTGAAGCGCGTGCCGGACTCGAACTTCAGCGGCACCAGGACGACGTCGGCAGGCAGCAGATAGGGAAGCACCGAAGGCAGGCGGCCGGTAACCGTTACAAGCGGACCCCGTGCATCCGCCATGGTTGCGTCGGAATTCGCGCCCACGATGTAGAAATGCACATCTGGAATCTCGGCGCGCACCAGCGGCAACACATCTTCCAGCATCCAGCGCGCCGCCCGGTCCATCGGGCTGTGAGTGCGCCCGAAAGTTCCGGCCAGGTAGATGCTGGGATGCCGGAAAACCGGGGCTGCGGCAGTCTCGCAACGATAGGTGTCGGGGTCGATTACGTTCGAGAAGACATGCACCCGCAACGGATCAGCCGCGATTGCGCGGTAATAGTCGGCGTCCACCTCCGAAACCGCCAGCGTCGCCTCGCACAAATTTGTCCAGTCGCGCTCCTCCACTTCCTTGGCGCGGCCCTGGCGCTCGATCTCCGCGCGCCGCGCTGGATCCGTTTCCACATCCAGTTCACGCAACAAAAAGCGCGACCAGACACTGTCGGTGTCGCACACCAATCTGATGTCTGGGCGCCGCCGCTTGATCTCGCGAATCAGGGGCCAGGATAGGTTGCCGTAGCCCATCCACATCACGTCCATGCGTTCGGCATCGAACAGGCTTATCAGCCAGGCGGCATCTGCATCCGGGCGCAGATAGAGGTAATAAATCTTCTGCAGGCAGCGGAATACAACATTCCTGCTCAACGCGGCGGACGGAGCATAGCCGAACCAATGCGCAATCCCGCCATAGAATCTGCGCGCTTCCGAACCGCCGATCAGCTTCTCGCGCATCTGGGACGCGATCCATACGTCGCCCAGCCGCGTCAATGCCTTGATGGAATTTTCGATCCGCAACTGCGGACCGCCTGCCGGTGGGTGCTCCAGGATTGGCGTGGCAAAAAGGATCTTCATACTGTTTGCGGCACACCGTCCAGCTGCGGCAAGCCGGGCAAGGACAGGAAAGCCTGGTAGGCGGACGCCAGGCCGTCAGGCAGGGAAATTTTCGGCGCCCAGCCCAAGGCGCGAATTTTGTCGGCGCTCATCAATTTTCGCGGCGGCCCGTCTTTTTTGGAGAGATCGTGAACGATCTCGCCCCCAAAACCCACCACGCTGTTCACGAGTTTTACCAGCTCAAGGATCGTGACGTCTTCTCCGGAACCGACATTGACATGCTGATCTCCGGAATAGACCCGCATCAAATGCACCAGCGCATCCGCACAATCATCAACATGGAGAAATTCACGGCGAGGCGAGCCCGTTCCCCATACCGTGATGGCCTTGTCGCCACGCAACTTGGCTTCATGGGCCTTGCGCATCAGTGCCGGAACGACGTGACTTGTATTGAGGTCAAAATTGTCGCCCGGGCCGTACAAATTGGTCGGCATCGCGGAGATAAAATCGCAGCCATACTGCTTGCGGAATGCCTGACAGAGCTTGATGCCCGCAATCTTCGCCACCGCGTACCATTCATTGGTCGGTTCAAGCGGCCCGCTCAGCAAGGCATCTTCGGTGATCGGCTGTGGCGCAAATTTGGGATAAATGCAGCTTGATCCGAGGAACAACAGTTTGGGCACCTGCGACCGGTAAGCCGCCTCGATGATGTTCACCTCAATGACAAGGTTATCATAGATGAAATCAGCGGGGTAAGTGTCGTTCGCGAATATGCCGCCCACTTTAGCCGCGGCGAAAAAAATGGCGTCGAGCTTGGCATCGCTTACCCAATTGCGCACCTGCGCCTGATCGGCGAGGTCAACGGTTTTGCGGTCAACGGTAAGCGTTTCGCAATTTTCCCGCTCCAGGCGCCGAACAATGGCCGACCCGACCATGCCCTTGTGTCCAGCAACCCAAACACGCTTTCCCTGAAGCGGAAAAATGATATCGGGGGACATAAATAACTCCTCTAAACCGCCTGACGCATAAAGAATCGGCTCGGTCAACGTGGCCCTAAAACCAGAAGTTTCTCTCTATGATCATCAACCGTCCTGCCCATTTCAATAAGGCGGTAGGATATCTCCTGCAATCTGGGAAACGCCTTAAAGTCATTTGGAACGGTGAATACAGCAATGCCCGTCTTTCCGATAAGGGTGAGCACTTCATCGAAAAAATGCTCCAGGGACCAATGGAACCCGATAGTGTAGAAGCCATAGAGAAAATCGAATGGCCGTGGCAAATCCTTCATCGGGACGGATTTTGCATCATGGATGGTTACGTTGGTGACGGCGTTGTGGTCGAGCACGCGGCGCAATTCTGAAATCGTGCCACAGAAGGAATCTTCGAACCGCGGTCCATTTATCGTGTATTTCGTCTTCTTGCCGTCAGCCTCGTAGGCGTGAAGTTCGCAGTCCTGCCATCCGCATTTCTTGCTAAAGAACACCAGCGATCGACCCAGACCGGGACCAATTTCCAGCACACGCATTGGTTTGGGAAGTTTCGACAAGATATCCCGCAGACATTCATACTCCGCCCAGCAAGCGCCGTTTTGTTCGGCCTCCCAGAAGTCCCGACTGGCCTCATCCGGCTGGAAATCGAAGTGCGGGGCAATCAGGCGGATCGCCTTTACCAACTCTGGCGGCACGGGCGGCGATCTGAACACCCGCTCCAGTTTGGCCAGCCCGGAATTAAGCTTCAGCTGCGAGGGTCCGCAAATTGCGCGTTTTATGCGACGAACTGCACCACCTACTGACGCCACGCGACACCTCCCAAAGCACTATTGCCCACTTCTCAGGCCAACGTGGGCCATTGATAATCAGAATATCAGACTTCAGCCGATCCAAACATCCTTCCGCGGCCATGACGGCGCGCCTGGTACCCGGCATTTACGGCTGGGGTATTTATATTTTACTTGACCAGGGAGGGGGCGTGATGCCGCTGGGGCAAACTCGTGACATCCTGCCGCAACGACAGGGAATCAGCCCGTCGAATAAGTTGATCGGAGAAGGGGGCGGGCATGGCATTCTTCCTAAGGATGAAAGAAGTTGCCCGTTGTGGCCATCGCATTCTCAACACCTATGGGCTATTTCCCAGAACGACCATTCGGGCGCTCTCTGGAACAATTCTGTTCTTGCAGGACCTTCGACAATTCAAACGCCTGTCGGGCCGCAGGACCGACTGGACATTCGGCACACTCATGCCGATGCTGGAAGAACGCGACAGTCAGAGCGGAGTGGCGAGCGGTCACTATTTTCATCAAGACTTGCTCGTTGCCCAGCGCATTCATGCCGCGAACCCGCGCCGTCATGTCGACGTTGGTTCCCGGATAGACGGTTTCGTGGCGCATGTCGCTTCTTTCCGGGAAATCGAAATCGTTGATATCCGGCCGCTCGACGTTTCGATCCCGAATGTCAAATTCGTGCAGATGGATCTGGTGGCCGGTCCGGACACGCAGCACACCGCCATGTGCGATTCCCTGTCCTGCCTCCATGTCCTGGAACATATCGGGCTTGGTCGCTATGGCGATCGCATCGATCCAGACGGCTATCGAACTGGTTTTACCAATCTGGTCAAGATGCTCGAACCGGGCGGCATCCTTTATTTTTCGGTACCGATGGGCCGCCAGCGAATCGAATTCAATGGCCATCGGATATTTGGCCTCACGCATCTGCTCGAGATGTTTCAGCACCATAATCTGGAGATTTTCGCATTTTCCTGCGTCATGGATGACGGCAGCCTGCTGCGGGACATCGCCATTACCGGTGACTCGATCGCCATGGCAAACAACCTCTCCTATGGTTGCGGAATATTCGAACTGAAGAAGACGGCGCAAGCTGCTGCACATCAATTCTAAGAGCCTCGATTAATTGCAATGAAACAGGTGTGGCGTTGATCTATGTCAG
>CAIOFO010000088.1 GCA_903857685.1 uncultured Alphaproteobacteria bacterium | reverse complement strand
GCAACGGCATGGTCACCACCAGCCAGCCGCTGGCGGCGGAAGCGGGGCTGGAGATATTGCGCAAGGGCGGCAATGCGGTGGATGCGGCCGTGGCCACCGCCGCCGTGCTCAATCTGATGGAGCCGATGAATGAGGGGATGGCGGGCGACCTGTTCGCCATCATCTACACCGCCAAGGATCACCAGCTGCATGTGCTGAACGCTTCGGGCATAGCGGCGGGCGGCCAGACGCTCGCCTTCATGAATGCCCATGGCTACAAATGGGACCCCAAGAACATCAATCCGGGTTCGGGCATGCCCAAGGGGGTGCTGTCCGTGACGGTGCCCGGCGCCGCCTGGGGCTGGGGCGAGGTGCTGGACAAGTACGGCACCATGACGTTCGCCCAGGTGCTGGCGCCGGCGGCGGATTATGCCGAAAAGGGCTTTCCCATTTCCGAGCGCATCGCCAATGACTGGCATTTGCCGGTGGCGATCAACGCCAACCCCGGCCAGATCGAGAATTGCTGCACCGACCTCGATCCCGATTCCGTCAAGACCTGGTACATGGACGGCAGGCCGCCCAAAGCCGGCGACATCTACAAGAATCCCGACCTGGCCAGGACCTTCCGCATCCTGATGAGCAAGGGCCGCGACGGCTTCTACAAGGGCGAGGTGGCGCAGGCGACCGTCGCGAAAATGCGCAAGCTGGGCAGCCCCGTCACGCTGCAGGACTTTGCCGACTACAAGGGCGAATGGGTGCAGCCGGTGATGAGCGACTATCACGGCTTCACGCTGGCGGAACTGCCGCCGCCTGCGAACGGCTTCGGCGCCAACGAGATGCTCAGCATACTGAATAGCTGCACCGGCAAGGTCTATCCCGGACAGACGCTGGCTTCGCTGGGACCGAAAGACCCGCGCTACTGGCATTTGCTGATCGAGGCCAAGGCGCTGGCCTATGCCGACCTCAACGCCAACAATGGCGATCCCGGCTTCAGGAAAGACATGGCGGCCACGGTCAAGACGCTGATCAGCAAGGAACACGCCGACAGCCTGTGCGGCAAGATCAGCCCCTCCAAGGCGATGAACCTGACCAGCGGCGGCGAGGGCGGCGGCGACACCATCGTGCTGGCGGCGGCTGACCGCTGGGGCAACATGGTGTCCTGGGTCAATTCCAATTTCGCCACGTTCGGCTCGGGCATCACGGTGCCGGGCTACGGCTTCATCCTGCACAATCGCGGCGACCTGTTCACGCTTGATCCCGGCAGCCCCAATGTGATCGCGGGAAACAAGCGGCCCTACAACACGCTGGCAGCCGGCTTTGTGATGCAGGGCGGGCGGACGGACGGGCAGCTGATGGCGCTGACCCTGATGGGCGGCGACATGCAGGCGCAAGGGCACGCCCAGATGATGGTCAATATGGTGGATCTTGGCGCCAATCTGCAGGCGGCCACCGACATGGCGCGTTTCCACCACAACCAGAATACCGGCGCGGTGCAGCTGGAAAGCGAAGCCTTCAAGCTGGTGGGGCCGCAGCTCCAGGCCATGGGCCACAAGATCGAGCCGGCCAATGGGGCCGGCATGGGCGGCTACCAGGCGCTGCTGTTCACGCCGGACCCCAGGGAACCCAGGCCGGACTTCAGCAAAAACAGCCAGCAGCCGGTGAACGGCTATTACCGGGCGGGCACCGACCATCGCAAGGACGGCATCGCGGCGGGATACTGAGCCGCCACGCGGCGAAACGCCGGTTGCCGCCGATGGGCAGCGGGTCCTAGTTTGCCGGATTCTCAGTGAGGAATCATCATGCGCCGCGCCCTATCGCTTGCCTCCGCCCTGCTGCTTGTTTCGACCCAGGTGCAGGCGGCATCGCCGCCGCCGGTGGAAGCATCGAACGGCATGGCGGTGAGTTCGCAGCATTATGCCTCCGAAGCCGGGGTCGCGATCCTGAAAGAAGGCGGCAACGCGATTGATGCGGCGGTGGCGGTGGGTTACGCGCTGGCGGTGACCCATCCGTGCTGCGGCAATATCGGCGGCGGCGGTTTCGCCACCGTCCATTTCGCGGGCGGCAAGGAGACCTTTGTGGATTTTCGGGAGAAGGCACCGGGGGCCGCAACGCAGAACATGTATCTCGACGCCAAGGGCAATGTGGTGCCGCGCCTCAGCCTGGACGGCTACAAGGCGGTGGGCGTGCCCGGCAGCGTGATGGGTTTTGAAACCCTGCTCAAGAAATACGGCACCATGACCCGCGCCCAGGTGATGGCGCCCGCCATCAAGCTGGCGGAAGAGGGTTTTGTGCTGGCGCCGGGCGATGTGGCGCTGCTGTCGGAACGCAACAAGGATTTCGCCAAGCAGCCGGAAGTGTCCGCCATCTGGCTCAATCACGGCAAGCCGTGGAAAGTGGGCGAGACGGTGGTGCAGAAGAACCTGGCCGCGACGCTGAAGGAAATCCAGGCCAAGGGCCCCGACGCCTTCTACAAGGGCGATATCGCCGCCCGCGTGGTGGCGGCGTCGAAGGCGCATGGCGGCATTCTCACCATGAAGGATTTCGCCGATTACGCCGTGGCGGAAACCCCGCCGCTCACCTGTTCCTATCGCGGCTATACCATCGTCTCCTCGCCGCCGCCGTCTTCCGGGGGCACGGTGATCTGCGAGATCATGAACATCCTGTCGGCCTATCCGATGGACAAGATGGACGCCCATTCCGCCAAGAGCGTGCACCTGATGGTGGAAGCGATGCGCCACGCCTATGTGGACCGCAATTTCAAGCTTGGCGACCCGGACTTCATCAAGAATCCCATCGCGATGATCCTGTCGGCGTCCCATGCCGCCGCCATCCGCGCCAAGATCGACCCGGTCAGGGCGACGCCTTCGGCGCAGGTGCAGCCCGGCGTGGCCCCGCATGAAGGCACCAACACCACGCATTATTCGGTGGTGGACAAGGCGGGCAATGCCGTGGGCATCACCTACACCATCAATGAATCCTTCGGCGCCAACATCATCGCGGGCGATACCGGCTTCATCCTGAATGACGAGATGGACGATTTCACTTCCAAGGTCGGCTCGCCCAACGTGTTCGGCCTGGTCCAGGGCACCAACAACGCCATCGCGCCGGGCAAGCGGCCGCTCAGTTCCATGAGCCCCACCATCGTGATCAAGGACGGCAAGGTGGTGATTGTGGTGGGCAGTCCCGACGGCGCGCGCATTCCCACCATCACGCTGGAATCCATCCTCAACGTGATCGACCACCACATGGATGTGCAGAGCGCGATTGATACGCCGCGCCTGCACATGCAGTGGATGCCCGACACCGTCTATCTGGAAAAAGGCGCCCTGGCGCCTGATGTGCGCAAGGCCCTGGAGGCCGCCGGTTACAATTTCACCGACGATGTGCCCTGGGGCGCGGCGGAGGGCCTCGTGATCGCCGACAAGGCCGGCAAGCGCATGCTTTATGGCGGCAATGACCGGCGCAGCGGCGCGGGCTCGGCGGCGGGCTATTAGGCCGGCGGAAAACCCGTGCCGCGGGCGGATTTTTTGCAGCCGGGCGGAATTATTGTGTTCTGCATGGAACCAAGGCCGGCAGGCCGCGTTATGGTGTGTGCCCGTAATACGGCAAACGCGGTCCTGACGCGCGACGCATCTCAGCACAGTCTTGTCAGCGCAACGGGCGTCCCCACCTATGGCCATGATCCTGGTCGTCGAAGACGATATATTCATTCGGGAACTGGCTGAATCCCTGATTCAGGACTGGGGTCACAGCATCCTGTCGGCCAGCGATGTCCCCCAGGCGATGACGCATTTGCGCTCGGATGTCCCGATCGACGCGCTGTTCACCGACGTCTATCTCAAGGCCGAAATTCACGGCGGCTGCGATATCGCCCGGCAGGCGGTCTTGCTGCGTCCGGGGCTTCGGGTTCTCTACACCACCGCCAACCGGCTGACGGACAAGCTGCACGCCCTGTTCGCCGCCGGCACGCATTTTCTGCCCAAACCCTATACCGAAGACCAGCTGGGCGCTTCGGTTCACAACCTGTTCGCAGCCTAGCTGCACGCCGTGCTTGCCGCGGCAGACGAGGAAAAATGGCCGTGACCGATATTGCCGCAAGTGACATTGTGGAGACCGTTCCCAGCGCGCTCTTGATCCTGGACCGCAATCTCAACATCTCGTCGGCCAACCGCGCCTTTTACCAGACCTTCCGCACCAGTCCGGACGAGACCGAGGGCTGCCTGATTTACGATCTGGGCAACCGGCAATGGGACATTCCGGCGCTGCGCACCCTTTTGGAAAGCGTCATCCCGCACCGCGCCTCGGTCGAAGGCTTCGAGGTCGAGCATGATTTCCCCACCATCGGGCGGCGCACCATGCTGGTCAATGCGCGCAAGATTTTCCGCCCCGGCGAACATGACGGATTCATCCTGCTGGCGATCGAAGACGTCAGCGAGGAGCGCGCCGCCCGCAAGGAGAGCAACCGCAATTTGCAGGTGACGCAGAGCATTGTGGATACCATCCGCGACCCGCTGGTGGTGCTGGAAAACGACATGACCATCGTGACGGCGAGCAAGGCCTTTCTCACCATGTTCGGCATCACCCAGGCGGAAGCGCAAGGCCGCCGCGTCTCGGAACTCGGCCAGCACCAGTGGGACGTGCCGGCGCTGCGCAACCTGCTGGACAAGGTGCTGCCGGAAAACAAGCCGATCGAGAGTTTCGAGATCGAGGATAATTTTCCCGGCCTGGGGCGGCGGGTATTCAACCTCAATGCCCGCAAGATCATGCAGCCCGGCAACCATGCGCACCGCATGCTGCTGGTGTTCGAGGACATTACCGACCGCAAGCAGCGCGAACGCGACGCCGAGCTGCTGACCAATGAAATTTCCCACCGCATCAAGAACAATCTGCAGGTGGTGGTGGGCCTGATCGCCTATGAGATCAAGTCCACCAGCGCCGCCAGCGTGCCGGGCCTGAAGGCCATGCAGGCGCGCATCGGCGCCATCGCCCAGCTCTACGACCTGATCTCGCAGTCCAGCCGCGGCGGCAGCATCGCGGTGGATGCCTATCTGGGCGAAATCGCCAAGCAGATGTCGGCCAGCCTGATCGGAGACAAGTCGGGAATCGAAATACGGGTGAAAGCCGCGCCGCTGGCGATCGATCCGGACCGCGCCGTGCCATTCGGCCTGCTGGTCAACGAGCTGGCGACCAATTCCATCAAGCATGCCTTTCCCGATGGCGGCGTCGGCCATGTCCTGCTGGCGGTCGAGCAGGTGGGCGAGGAAATCGAGCTGGTGGTGTCGGATGACGGCATCGGCATGAAGGGCAAGGTCGTCACCGAGCTTCCCGAGAAACGCGGCTCGGATTATGTCGCCATCTTTGTCCGCCAGCTCGGCGGCACCCTGACCCGGCCCACGCCGGATGGCAAAGGCACCACAATCCGCATCCGGCTGCCGCTGCTGCTGGTGCCGGCGGGGGGCGCCACACCTCTGGCCGCCTAGGGGCTCCGGCGGGCGAACAGCCAGCCCAGCAGCGGCACACAGGCAAGTGTTGCCAACAATTGCGCCGCGATGAAGCCCGGCGCGCTGGCGGGGGCGATGCCGGAAAAACTGTCCGTCAGGGCGCGGGCGATGGTGACGGCGGGATTGGCGAAGGATGTCGAGGCGGTGAACCAGTAGGCGCCGCTGATATAAAGCCCCACCAGCATGGGCGTGGAGGCCGGCGCGAAACGGATGCCGCCCATGATGGCGGCCAGCAAGCCGAAGGTGGCGACGAATTCGGCCAGCAGCTGCGCCGGTCCGGCGCGCAGCTTGGTGGATATCTCCAGGACCGGCATGGCGAACATGGCATGGGTGACCCAGACGCCGGCAATCGCCGCCAGGATTTGCGTGGGCGCATAGAGCGCCGCATCGCGCCAGCGCATTTCCCGGCGCAGGGCGAAGAACAGCGAGACGCAGGGATTGAAATGCGCCCCCGACAGGGGGCCAAAAATCGTGATCAGCACCACCAGCGCCGCGCCGGTGGCCAGCGCATTGGCCAAAAGGGCGATCGCCACGTTTCCGCCCGCAAGCCGCTCGGCCATGATGCCCGAGCCCACCACCGCGACCAGCAGCAGGGCGGTGCCCAATGCTTCGGCGGCCAGGCGCCGGGACATGCTAACCGGCATGCGCGCCGATCTGGTCCAGCCGGTTTTTCAGCGACATGCGGTCCAGGCTCTTGAAGGGCAGGGCGGCGAACAGCTCGATGCGCCGCTCAAGCGCGGCATAGGCATTGCGGAAGGCGCGGGCGACAGCGATGTCGTCGCCGGTCGCGGCGGCGGGATCGGGAATGCCCCAATGCGCCGTCATGGGCTGGCCCGGCCAGACCGGGCAGACTTCATTGGCGGCGTTGTCGCAAACCGTGAAGACGAAATCCAATATGGGGGCGCCGGGTGCGGCGAATTCGTTCCAGCTCTTGGAGCGAAAGGCCGATGTGTCGTAGCCGAGCTTGTCCAGCAAGGTGAGCGTCCCCGGATTGATCGCGCCCTTGGGATCGGAGCCGGCGGAAAAGCCGGCAAACTTGTCCCTGCCGATGCGGTTCATGATCGCTTCGGCCAGGATGGAGCGGGCGGAATTGCCGGTACAGAGAAACAGGACGTTATACATGACAGTCCTCAGCAGCAGGCTTTCTGGGGCTTGGGAGTACAGCAGGCGGCTTTCGGCGCGGCCGTTTCGGCAGCCGGGACATCATCCTCGCCATACTGGGTCGCATCGCCGAAGGTAAAAAAGGTTTCCCATTGCAGGCCGGAGGGATCGTTCACCCAGGCCTTGTTGGACCTGGCGTAGCAGCAGGTCGCGTCTTCCTGGTCTCGTATCGTCTCGCCGGCAGCCTTGAGCCGGGTGGCCAGTTCGCGCAGCTCGCCGTCCGTCTCGACCTGGATGCCAACATGATCCAGGCCGGCGGCGCGGCCGCCGCGCGCCGAAATGGCGAAATTCACCTTCGGATCGTCCAGCATCCATTTGGCATAGTCGGGCTTGCGCACCGTGGGCGGGGCGGCGAACAGGGTCGCGTAGAAACCGACCGAACGGTCCAGGTCGTCAACGGCGACGTGAAGATGCAGGCGCTTCATGGCGAACTCCTTTGGCAGGCGGGCAGCATTTGTTGGCGACGGAGGCCAGGGGGGCGCAGATTTCCGCCCGTCCGCCGCAGCAATCCTCGGTGAGAAAGAGCAGCAGCGCGCTCATCTTGCCGAAATCCACGGCATAGATGATGGAGCGGCCGTCGCGGCGCGCATGCACCAGCCCGGCATTGGCCAGCACCAGCAGCTGCGCCGACATGGTGCTGGCCGCCGTCTTCAATTTGCGCGCGATATCGCCCGCCGCCTTGCCATCCGGCCCGGCCTTCACCAGCAGGCGAAAGATCGCCAGGCGGCTTTCCTGCGCCAGGGCGGAGAGGATGGGGAGGGCGGCTAAAGATTCCATATTTCATAGAATATGGAAATATAAGGCCACGTCAACCGCGGGGCTTTCCGGCACCGAACCCGTTGGCGGGCGCGGCCGGGCGCGGCGGCGGCCTATGGAAAAAGGCGTGGGGATCGCCCCGGCAGCCAATCCTCTAAGTACAAATACCTATCGTGGAATAACCCAAAAAAAGACACCGACTGGATACCATGAACGTGCTGTGTCCAACGGCCGCGATCCGGGACACAGAGCGGATAGGCCAGGCGCGAGAGGCAAGCTGATGTTCATCCACTGGGACGACAAACTGCTGCTCGGCAACGCGTTGATTGATCAGCAGCACCGGATGCTGCTGCTGTTGCGCCGAAGGCTGGACATCGCAATCAAGACGGAACAATCAACGGATACAATACGCTCGATTACCATCGAGTTGAGGAAATTCACCGAGTTTCATTTCTTCAGCGAAGAGAATTTGATGCGTGAAATAGGCTATCCGGAACTGGATCAACATTCGAATATTCACACGGACCTGCTGATGCAGCTGAACCAGATGATAGCGCGGTTCCACAGGCAGGAATATTCGCCTGCGGATACGCTGTTTTTCCTTTATCAATGGCTATTGGGGCATGTCGTCGAGGAAGATTTCAAGATCGGCAAGTTTGCCAGGCATTCCCTGAATCAGCCCATCGGAGAGAATTACTACGAGCTTTTCTTCAAGGCACACTATCCGCAACACGGCTACGAATAGATCGCAAATCCGCAATCCGGTTTTCGATCCTTCGCCGATTCGATTCTCATTGCGTCGCCCGTTGCAGCGCGGATGCCAGCGACTGCTGAAACCCGTCAGCGGTGACGGTTGCGGACGACACCATGTCAACACGGGCGCTTTGTTCCCGGATGGCTTCGCTCCTGAGAATCGGCAGAGCCCAGTTGCTGATCTCCGCCGACCGCCTTCGGTGCGCGGGGTACTGCAAAATCTGCACATCCGTGAGGGCGCCATCGTGAACAAGGGCCTTGATTTGCACGGTGCCCCACTCGGTATCGGCGGGTTCCCCGACATATTCGCCGTCGTTGTAGCGCCCCCTGCTTTCAGCCGGGGACGCCAAGCCGCCGATTGCCAGCAGAGTCAAGGCTGCACCCAGCCCTGCGATGCGTCCGCGCGTCGTGGCCTGAAGTTTTTTGGGGTGGAAAGTCATAGCCGGCATTTTCATGATTTATCCGAAAATTCTGGAGAGGCCCCGTCGGTGGCGCCTGGCTGACGCTTGATACGCATTTCAGGATGAATGGCAAGTGAACGGCGGCGTCAGGGCCGGAAACGGTCATTGCGCCGATGTCCCCTTTGCGCCGATGGCGGACCGCGGCTGCGTGCAAGGGTGTCGTTTCCGGAATACCACGCATGCGCCCGATGCTTGCGCCAGATCAATGAATGAAACCGGAAATCCTGTATTTGATTTCCAATGGCTCAATTTCGCATGTACTTTTTGGACCAGGGCGGCAACGTCAGAGGTCAGGCCGAGTTCCTGGCCAAGGACGACAAGTCTGCAATCTTGGTGGCAAAGAGCATGAAGGTGGACGGTATCGCCAAGGGCTTTAGCCTTTGGCAGGAAGACCGGCGCGTCTATCCCTAGAGCGGGATCAGGATGTCCGGCGGTGCGGTCGTTGCCCGCTTTGCGCCGATAGCGGGCGCAACCGCCTGGCCTCCTACCCGTGAGGAGGCAGTTCAGCGGGAAGAGCTTTGATCTGATCCTTGGTCATTGTCGTGACGAGCAAATCGCGACTCTTGAGATAGACGAAATTCCGCGCTCTGATCGCCACCCTGTGACTGCCGATGCCCAAAAAGCCGCCGACGTCGGCATGAATGGCCTCGGCTTTTCCGTCCGGTGCAACATCCACCGCCGATACCGTGCCGATGGCCTGACCTTGTCTATTCTTGATTTGCGCCGTGGCCAGCGCCTGGGCCGGGTTATTGATTGCGTCGAGGCCAATACCGGATTTTAGTTCATTCTCGGTCACAGGCCGGTTTGGCCCAATCGCCTCGTCAATCTTATTACCAGTCTTCGCGGCGGCACGCTCCGCAGTGTTGGGACGGGGGTTGGCCGTGGTTTGCGCCCAGGAATTATCAACGGCGGCCAGAAAAACCGGAACAGCAGTTGCGCTCGAAAGGGCAAGCGCCAGAAATATGTGTCGCGTATTGGTCATTCTGTAATTCCTTTTTGCAAAATGCAGCCTGTTC
>CAIOFO010000087.1 GCA_903857685.1 uncultured Alphaproteobacteria bacterium | reverse complement strand
TGCATCAAAGTGCTGGGTGGTTCGCACCGCCGCTATGCCGATGTCGGTGACATCATCGTGGTGTCGGTGAAGGAGGCGATCCCGCGCGGCCGCGTCAAGAAGGGCGAAGTGCTCAAGGCCGTGGTGGTGCGCACCGCCAAGGGCGTGCGCCGTCCCGACGGCAGCCTGATCCGCTTCGACGGCAATGCCGCGGTGCTGGTCAATGCCCAGGGCGAGCCGATCGGCACCCGCATTTTCGGGCCGGTGACCCGCGAGCTGCGCGCCAAGAACCAGATGAAGATCATTTCGCTCGCCCCGGAGGTTCTGTGATGAGCAATATCAAGAAGGGCGACAAGGTCATCGTCACGACCGGCCGCGACAAGGGCAAGAAGGGCGAAGTGCTGCGCATGTTCCCCAAGGAAGATCGCGCGCTGGTCCAGGGTGTCAACGTGGTCAAGCGCCACCAGCGCCAGACTCAGACGCAAGCGGGCGGTATCGTCAACAAGGAATCGCCCATTCATCTTTCCAATCTGGCGCATGTGGACCCCAAGTCGGGTGCCGCCACGCGCGTCGGTTTCAAGACGCTGGGCGATGGCCGCAAGGTCCGCTTCGCGAAGAAGTCCGGTGAGGTCATCGATGTCTGATGCAGGTGTAAACAGCCGCAATCCGCAAGAGGCCGCCAAGGCCGAGGCGAAGGCGAACAAGAAAGAGCGCCGGGCAGTCAATGCCGGCACCCAGGTCGGCGTTGGCGAACGCGCGAGCGAGAAGGGCTATGTCCCGCGCTTCAAGCAGCGTTACAACGAAAAAATCAAGGCCGAACTGATGACGAAGTTCGGCTACACCAACGCCATGCAGGTGCCGAAGATCAACAAGGTCGTGCTGAATATCGGCGCGGGCGAGGCGGCCTCGGATTCCAAGAAGATCCAGCAGGCGCTGAACGATCTGACCGCCATTGCCGGCCAGAAAGCGGTTGTGACGCGTGCCAAGAAGGCCATCGCCACCTTCAAGATCCGCGAAGGCCTGGCGATCGGCGCCAAGGTGACCTTGCGCGGCGATCTGATGTACGAATTCATCGACCGCCTGATCACCATGGCGCTGCCCCGCGTGCGCGACTTCCGCGGCGTCAATCCCAAGAGCTTCGACGGCCGCGGCAACTACGCCATGGGCCTGAAAGAGCACATCGTGTTCCTGGAAATCGACTACGACAAGACTGAGACCGTCTGGGGCATGGATATCATCTTCAACACTTCTGCGAAGACTGACGACGAAGCCAAGGCGCTTCTCGAAGGCTTCCAGTTCCCGTTCACGACGAACTAAGGGCGCTATAGACACCATGGCGAAACAAAGTCAGATCAACCGGAACAAGAAGCGCGAGAAGCTGGTGGCTCAATATGCCACCAAGCGCGCGGAGCTGAAGAAGATCGCGGACGACATGAAAGTGCCGGCCGAAGACCGCTTCGCGGCCCGCCTCAAGCTGGCCAAGCTGCCGCGCAACTCGTCCAAGGTACGCATTCATCACCGCTGCGAGCTGTCGGGCCGTTCCAAGGCTTATTACCGCAAGGTCAAGCTGTCGCGTATCGCGCTGCGCTCCTTGAGCAATTTTGGCCAGATTCCCGGCATGACCAAGGCGAGCTGGTAAGGATACACCATGATCATTGACCCCATTGGCGATCTTCTCACCCGCATCCGCAACGGCCAGATGCGCCGTTCGTCGAGCATCCGCTCGCCCAATTCACGCCTGCGCATCCGCGTGCTCGACGTGCTGCAGGAAGAAGGCTTCATCCGCGGCTATGCCGAGGTCGAATTCAAGGGCCGCAAGGAACTTGAGATCGAACTGAAATACCATGAAGGCGAGCCGGTGATCCGCGAACTCAAGCGCATCTCCACGCCCGGCCGCCGCGTCTATTCTTCCGTCAGCGAACTGAAACCGCATCGCCAGGGCTTGGGCGTCGCCATCCTCTCCACGCCGCAGGGCGTGATGACGGACACTTCGGCGCGCGAAAAGAATGTCGGCGGCGAAGTTCTCTGCCAGGTCTTTTAAGGAACCAGCCCCATGTCCCGCATCGGCAAGAAACCTGTTCCGCTACCCAAGGGCGTCACCGCCTCGGTGGACGGCCAGACCGTCAAGGTCAAGGGCCCCAAGGGCGAGCTCAGCGTCAAGCTGGTGCCCGAGGTCTCCGCCACGGTGGACGAGCACGGCATTACCGTCACCCCGGACAAGAGCCAGGACAAGGCCGCCCAGATGTGGGGCCTGTCGCGCAGCCTGGTGAACAATCTGGTGACCGGCGTCACTTCCGGTTTCACACAGAAGCTGGAAATCCAGGGCGTCGGCTATCGCGCCGCAGTGCAGGGCAAGGTCCTGAACCTGCAGCTCGGCTTCAGCCATGACGTGCCCTATGCCATCCCGCCCGGTATCACCATCGTGACGGAAAAGCCTACATCAATCGCGATTTCGGGCATCGACAAGCAACTGGTCGGCCAGGTGGCCGCCGAAATTCGCGGCTGGCGTCCGCCGGAGCCCTACAAGGGCAAGGGCGTGCGCTATGAAGGCGAATATGTCCGCCGCAAAGAAGGCAAGAAGAAGTAAGATGACCAACGCTCTCTTCAAGAAGCGCCAGACGCGCACCCGCTACCGGATCGCCAGCCACGGCACCCGTCCCCGCCTCTCGATCTTCCGTTCGGGCAAGCACATCTATGCCCAGGTGATTGACGACAGCCAGGCCGTCACCGTCGCCTCGGCCTCGACCGCCGAAAAGGAAGGCAAGGGCAAAGGCTACAATGTCGAGTCCGCTTCCAGTGTCGGCAAGAAGATCGCCGAACGCGCGCTCGCCAAGGGCGTCAAGCAGGTCATGTTCGACCGTGGCGGTTACATTTATCATGGGCGCGTCAAGGCGCTCGCAGACGCGGCCCGCGCAAGCGGCCTTGAGTTCTAGGGAAAAAAGATATGGCGCGTGACGGACAACGAGACGACAAACGCGGACGCGGCGGACGTGACCGCGAAGAGCGTGACAATGAGTTCATTGACAAGCTGGTGCACATCAATCGTGTCGCCAAGGTGGTCAAGGGCGGACGCCGTTTCGGCTTCGCCGCGCTTGTTGTCGTCGGCGACCAGAAGGGCCGGGTCGGTTTCGGCCACGGCAAGGCGCGCGAAGTGCCGGAAGCCATCCGCAAGGCCACCGACGCGGCCAAGCGCGCCCTGGTCCGCATTCCGCTGAAGGACGGCCGCACTCTGCATCACGAAGTGCGCGGCCATCACGGCGCAGGCAAGGTCATCCTGCGTCCGGCCCCCGCCGGTACCGGCATCATCGCGGGCGGCCCGATGCGCGCCGTGTTCGAGGCGCTGGGCGTGGGCGATGTCGTGTCCAAGTCGCTTGGCACCTCCAATCCGTACAACATGGTGCGCGCCACGTTCGACGCGCTGAAGCATCAGCAAAGCCCCCGCATGGTGGCCAATCGCCGTGGCCGTTCTGTCGCGGAAATCCTGGCCAAGCGCGAAGGCGCCGCGGCCGAAGCGACGGCGTAAGGAAAAAAGTCATGGCCGAGAAGAAAACAGCCGCCAAGAAGGCAAGTGGGAAGACCTTGACGGTGCGCCAGATCAAGAGCGCCAACCGCAAGCCGGAAATCCAGGCCGCGACCCTGCGCGGACTGGGCCTGGGCAAGATCCGCCGCGAGCGCACCCTGGAGGATACGCCTTCGGTGCGCGGCATGATTCATTCGATCCGGCATCTGGTCGAGATCGTCGAAGAGGGAAAGTAACTGGATGGACGGCGCGCGCTTGACGCGCCCGCCGCCCGGCCATGGAGAATTGAAATGAAGCTCAACGAAATTCGCAACAACCCGGGTGCCCATCAGCACAAGCACAAGGTGGGACGCGGCTCCTCCTCGGGCCTGGGCAAGACCTCCGGCCGCGGCGTCAAGGGCGCCAAGGCCCGCACCGGCACCAAGGTCTATGGCTTTGAAGGCGGCCAGATGCCGCTGCACATGCGCATGCCCAAGCGCGGCTTCAACAATATTTTCGGCAATGATTTTTCGGAAGTGAATTTGAACCGCATCCAGAAGGCGATTGACGAAAAGCGCCTGAAGATTGACGGCAAGATTACCGAAGACGTGCTGCGCAAGGCCGGCCTGGCGCACAAGAGCCGCGATGGCGTCCGCCTGCTGGGCAAGGGCAGCATCACGGCCAAGATCAATATCGAGGTTGCCGGCGCATCCGCCGGAGCCAAGGCCGCGGTCGAAAAGGCCGGCGGCAGCGTCACCACCACCTTCACCAAGAAGGTCTATCTCAACAAGAAGGGCGAGCCGGGCAAGCGCCAGAAACGCCGGACCGACTCCGAGGCCCAGCGGATCGCGCGCAACGGCCACGCCTGAAGGCTCAAAATCGTGTCCGGGCCGCTCGTAAGTCGGGGGCCTGGCGCTATATAAGAGTGGGCCGGGATTCTCCGGCCGTGGAGTCAAAATGGCATCTGCAGCCGAACAACTGGCCGCCAATTTCAATTTTGGCAATCTGAGCAAGGCTCATGAGCTGCGCCAGCGCATCTTCTTCACGCTGGGGGCGCTGATCGTCGCCCGCCTGGGTACCTATATCCCCATGCCGGGCATTGACCCGGCCGCCATCGCCCAGCAGCTGCAGCAGCAAGGCGGCGGCTTGCTCGACGTCTTCAACACGCTGGCGGGCGGCGCGGTCAACCGCATGGCGATCTTCGCCTTGGGCATCATGCCTTATATTTCGGCCTCGATCATCATCCAGCTGATGACCACGGTGTTTCCCGAACTGGAAACCCTGAAGAAGGAAGGCGAGGCTGGGCGCAAGATTCTCAACCAGTACACCCGCTACGGCACCGTCGGCCTGGCGATGATCCAGGCCTATGGCATTGCGGTCGGCCTGGAGCATTGGGGCCATGCCGTGATCAATCCCGGCTACTTCTTCCGCCTCACCGCCATGGTGACCCTGACCGGCGGCACCGTGCTGCTGATGTGGATCGGCGAGCAGATCACCAGCCGCGGCGTCGGCAACGGCATTTCGCTGATCATCTTCGCCGGCATTGTGGCGCGCTTTCCCGCCATCATCGGCCAGGGCCTGGAATCGGCGCGCACCGGCGCGGTCAATCCGATCCTGCTGCTGGCCTTTGCCGCCTTCACCGTGGCGCTGGTAGGCTTTATCGTATTCATGGAACGGGCCCAGCGCCGGCTGTTCGTCACCTATCCCAAGCGACAGGTCGGCAACAAGGTCTATGGCGGGGAAAGCTCGCATTTGCCGATCAAGCTGAATGTCTCGGGCGTCATTCCGCCGATCTTCGCCAGTTCGATCCTGCTGCTGCCCACCACCATCGCCAGCTTCAACGCGCAGAACCTGCCAGGCTGGCTGCAGACCATCGTCACCTATATCAGCCGCGGCCAGCCGCTTTACCTGCTCCTGTATGCGCTGCTGATCTTCTTCTTCGCCTTCTTCTATACCTCCATCGTGTTCCCGCCGGACGAGACCGCGGAAAACCTGAAAAAGTATGGCGGCGTGTTTCCGGGCATCCGCCCCGGCAAGAAGAGCGCGCAGTTCATCGACTATACCGTGACGCGCATCACCATGATCGGCGCCGCCTATCTGGCCTTTGTCTGCCTGATACCGGAATTCATGTTCTACAAATACAATCTTAGCTTCTCGCTGGGCGGCACATCGATCCTGATCGTGGTCAGCGTCACCATGGACACCGTAGCCCAGATTCAGAGCCATCTGATCGCCCAGCAATATGAAGGGCTGATCAAGAAGTCGAAGCTGCGAGGGGCGCGCAAGTGAATCTGGTTCTGTTCGGGCCTCCGGGGGCGGGCAAGGGCACGCAGTCCAAGCTGCTGACCGAAAAGCGGAGCCTGCCGCAACTATCGACCGGCGACATGCTGCGCGCCGCCATCGAGGCTGGCACGCCGCTGGGCCTGGCCTGCAAGGCGCTGATGGCCAAGGGCGAGCTGGTGTCCGACGAAACCGTGATCAGCATCATCGCCGAACGCTATGACCAGCCCGACTGCAAGAACGGCGCGGTGTTCGACGGCTTTCCCCGCACCGTGCCCCAGGCCGAGGCGCTGGACAAAATGCTGGCCGAGCGGGGCCGCAAGATCGATCTGGTGCTGGAACTGAAGGTGGACGATGCCGCCCTGCTGGCCCGGGTGGAGAGCCGCATCAAGGCCGGGGGAGTGCTGCGCTCGGACGACACGCCGGATACCCTGCGCCACCGGCTGCAGGTCTATTATCTGAACACAGCCCCCCTGATCGGCTTCTACAAGGCCCAGGGCAAGCTCAAGACCCTGGACGGCATGGCCGCCATCCCAGAGGTCACAAGACAGATAGACGCTGCCCTGGACGGGGTGGCCGCAAAGGCTTGATCAGGGCCGAAACCAGCGATAACCGGGGGCTGCGACAATTATTCCCGGCCAGCTGTTGACGGCAGGGGGTCCATTCCTATAATCCGCGCCCTCGCGACAGTTTTTCCTGTCATTTCCGGCGTTTTGGGGCGTTTTCGCGCTTCCGCGCATGCCGGGTTTGGATGAAGCGCCGGCGCGACATAATTTTGTAGCAATATCAATGGCTTAAAAAGCCCGGAGAAACCACCAGTGGCACGTATCGCCGGCGTCAATATCCCGACCCAGAAGCGAGTCGAAATCGGCCTGCGCTATATCCATGGCATCGGCCCGATGACCGCCAAGAAAATCATCCAGCAGCTGGGAATTTCGCCGGAGCGTCGGGTGAGCGACCTGACTGAATCCGAGGTCATCCAGATCCGCGAAATCATCGACCGCGATTTCATGGTCGAGGGCGATCTGCGCCGCGACACCGCGATGAACATCAAGCGCCTGATGGACCTGGGTTGCTACCGGGGCCTGCGTCACCGCAAGAGCCTGCCGGTCCGCGGCCAGCGCACGCACACCAACGCCCGCACCCGCAAAGGCCCTGCCAAAGCGATCGCCGGCAAGAAGAAAGTGACGAAGTAACAGCATGGCTGAAGACAAGAAGCCCGCCGGCAAGGCCCCGCGCGCGCGCAAGAAAGAAAAGAAGAACATCGTGGTCGGCGTGGCGCATGTCGCCGCGACCTTCAACAACACCATCGTCACGATCACCGATCCGCAGGGCAACGCCATCAGCTGGTCGTCGGCCGGCATGATGGGATTCAAGGGTTCGCGCAAATCCACGCCCTATGCGGCGCAGATGGCCGCCGAGGATGCCGCCAAGAAGGCGATCGAACACGGCATGCGGACGCTGGAAGTGGAAGTGTCGGGTCCAGGCTCGGGCCGCGAGTCCGCGCTGCGCGCGCTGCAGGCCGTCGGCCTGGTGGTGACTTCGATTCGGGACGTGACGCCGATCCCGCATAATGGCTGCCGCCCCCCCAAGCGGCGCCGCGTGTAATTGCATTCGGACTTGGAATAACCCGTCGAACGTATGGGCATGGTCCGACATGCCCGGGACACGATGAGGAAAACATGTTTCAGAAAAACTGGCAGGAACTGATCAAACCCGGCAAGCTCAAGACCGAAAGCGGTCATGATGCGGGCCGTGTCGCCACCATCACCGCCGAACCGCTGGAACGCGGCTTCGGCTTGACGCTGGGCAATTCGCTGCGCCGCGTGCTGCTGTCTTCGCTGCAGGGCGCCGCCGTTACCTCGATCCAGATCGAGGGCGTGTTGCACGAATTCTCGTCCATCCAGGGCGTGCGCGAGGACGTCACCGACATCGTGCTGAACGTCAAGCAGATCGCGCTGCGCATGCATGCCGAAGGCCCCAAGCGCGTGTCGCTGCGCAAGCAGGGTCCTGGCGAAGTCAAGGCCGGCGACATCCAGGGGTCCTCCGACATCGAAATCCTCAATCCCGACCTCGTGCTCTGCACCCTGGACGAGAAAGTGGATTTCCGCATGGAACTGACCATCGCCACCGGCAAGGGCTATGTCCCCGCCGACCGCAACCGCCCGGAAGACGCGCCCATCGGCCTGATCCCGGTGGACTCGCTGTTCAGCCCGGTCAAGAAGGTTTCCTACAAGGTTGAGAATACCCGCGAAGGCCAGATCCTCGACTATGACAAGCTCACCTTGTCGGTCGAGACCAATGGCGCCGTCACGCCGGACAATGCCGTGGCCTATGCCGCGCGTATCCTGCAGGACCAGCTTCAGGTCTTCATCAACTTCGAAGAGCCGCGCGAGCGCGTCACCGAGGAAGCCAAGCCCGACCTGGCCTTCAATCCGGTGCTGCTCAAGAAGGTGGACGAACTCGAGCTGTCCGTCCGTTCCGCCAACTGCCTGAAGAACGACAACATCGTCTATATCGGCGACCTGATCCAGAAGACCGAAGCCGAGATGCTCCGCACCCCGAATTTCGGCCGCAAGTCGCTGAACGAGATCAAGGCGGTTCTGGCCGAGATGGGCCTGCATTTGGGCATGGAAGTGCCGGGCTGGCCGCCGGAGAATATCGAAGACCTCGCGAAGCGTTACGAAGACCAATACTGATTTTCAAAGAAAGTAGTTCGCCATGCGCCACGGCAATCAAGGACGCAAGCTCAACCGCACCGCCTCGCACCGCAAGGCGCTGTGGGGCAACATGACCGCGGCGCTGATCAAGCATGAGCAGATCAAGACCACGCTGCCCAAGGCGAAAGACCTTCGCCCGGTGATCGAAAAGCTGGTGACCCTGTCGCGCCGCGGCACCAAGGATTTGCATGCCCGCCGCCAGGCGCTGGCCCAGATCAAGGATGCCGACCAGGTTTCCAAGCTGTTCGACGTTCTGGGACCGCGCTACAAGGGCCGCCCCGGCGGCTATACCCGCGTCCTCAAGGCCGGCTTTCGTCACGGCGACAATGCGCCGATGGCGATCATTGAATTCGTCGACCGCGATGTCGACGCCAAGGGCAAGGATTCGGGCCCGGTGGAAATGACTGACGCGAACGCCGAAGATTAAACAAGCCGTAATTGGCGGAAACGGGGGCGGCAGCGATGCCGCCCTTTTTCATTTTGGCCGTTTTCATTTGGCGATCTTTTCATTTGTCAGTCCAGAATTTTTCCCTATTTTCCCCAAAGTGGGGGTTGGAGCCGAAAAGGTGAAACCATGAAGACCATACCGATCTGGCTGGCGGGCGTGCTGGCGGCGGCCGGCATCGCGGCTTATGCCGCTCCGGCGCTGGCGCAGACCGCCGCGCCGGCCACCCGTCTGGCGCCGCCGGCCAAGGCGATGGCGGTGCCGCCCGCCTCCATGGGACAGGTGCAGCTGACTTTCGCGCCGGTGGTGAGGCGCGTCGCGCCGGCAGTGGTGAATGTCTATGCCCGCTCGGTGGCGCAGGTTCAGGTCAATCCGCTTTTCAACGACCCGCTGTTCGCACAGATGTTCGGCGCTTCGCCTGAAATGCGCCAACGCGTACAGCAGAGCCTGGGCTCGGGCGTCATCGTGCGCGCCGATGGCCTGATCATCACCAACAATCACGTGGTGGAAGGCGGCACCGACATCGTGGTGGCGCTATCCGACAAGCGAGAATTCAAGGCCAAGGTGCTGCAGGCCGATCCGCGCACCGATCTGGCGGTGCTGAAAATCGATACCAGGGGCGAGCGATTGCCGGTGGTGCCCTTCGCCGACAGCGACCAGGTGCAGGTGGGCGACCTGGTGCTGGCCATCGGCGATCCCTTTGGCGTCGGCCAGACCGTGACCATGGGCATCGTTTCGGCGCTGGCCC
>CAIOFO010000086.1 GCA_903857685.1 uncultured Alphaproteobacteria bacterium | reverse complement strand
TATGTCAACTGGGTTTTTCAAGCGATTACCCTGCGACGGGGGCTGGATCGGGTCGCTCGAACATGTAAGACCTGATCACATGAGCTGGTCAGGGCAAGGCGACGGGGCGAGGCGGCGCGGCTACCATCACGGTAATCTCCGCGAGGCGCTGCGCCAGGTCTTCGATACGGGGCGTTGCGATGTTCATGCCTGCCATCCGGAAACGATCGTGGGAAGTATAGCACAACTCAGGGGCCGGCAGCAGCCGGCTTCGCGGGGCACCAGGGTAATCGCTTGAAAAACCCAGTTGACATAATGGCTTGATAGGTTAGCGCGGGAGTGGGATTCGCGGCGGGAACAAACCATGATTCGATGACGGCAATTCCGATTCGGAGGCCGCCATGGATCACCCGCCCGACGCCACGTCCCTGCTCCACCACTTCGCGGCGCTGAAGGACCCAAGGCAGCGCGCAAAGGTGGTCTACCCACTGTCGGAGATACTGCTGCTGGTCCTGTGCGCCACCATCGTCGGAGCTGAGGACTTCGTCGAGATCACGCACTGGGGCGCAACCCATATGGATTTCCTGCGCCGCTTCCTGCCGTACAAAGAAGGCATCCCCAGCCACGACGCACTGAATGACCTGATCAACGCCCTGAACCCCAAGCTGTTCTCCGAATGCTTCGTCTCCTGGGTCAGCGGGCTGCGGGACGGCGACCCGGACATCGTCGCAATAGACGGCAAAGCGTCCCGCCGCACCCATGACAGGTCCAAGGGTCGCCAACCGCTGCACATGGTCTCGGCGTGGGCTTCCCGCCAACGTCTCGTTCTTGGTCAGGAGGCGACAGACGTCAAATCAAACGAGATCACCGCCATCCCGCTGTTGCTCCAGCGCCTTGAACTGAAAGGCGCGCTGGTCACCATCGACGCAATGGGATGCCAGACCAAGATCGCTGCTACAATCCTCGAACGCGGCGCCGACTACCTGCTCGCCGTGAAGGACAATCAACCGAGCCTGCATGACGACATCAAACGCTATTTCGATGATGCGCCGGCCGAGGAACTGGAAACCTTCCAGACCATCGATGCCGACCACGGCCGCATCGAAACCCGCCGCCATGTCGTCAGCCACACGGTCGGCTGGTTGGCCGAGGACAGCCGCTTCCCGGGCATCAAGGCCATTGCCATGGTCGAAAACACGTTCTTGCAGAATGGCAAGACCTCATGTGAACGTCGCTATTACATCTCATCGGCCGTGCTGCTGGCGGTGATCCTTGCCAACGCCGTGCGCTGCCACTGGCACATCGAAAACCGCCTGCACTGGGTGCTGGACGTTATCTTTCACGAGGACTACTCGCGCCTGCGCACCGGCCATGGGCCGCACAACATGGGCATCGTGCGGCATATGGCGATGAACCTGCTGCGTTCGGCCAAGCCGGGCAAGAGCCTCAAAGTGCGTCGAAAAGTGGCTGGGTGGGACCCAACCTATCTCCATGCAATCCTGCGAGGCCAGGCCTGAATTTTTCAAGCGATTCCCGTGGTGCGGTTCGGCGAGCCGGTCAGTGGCTGGTGACAGGACATGTATATAATTCAACAAGTCACAAATATCGAGATATTCGCGGCCAGCCGTTTGTGCGCCGGGGCGAGGCCGGACATGTTCCCGCTGCCGCGACACGCGGGTCAGCCGAGCCGGCGTGGTGGCCATTAGGCCGTTGGTACAGGGCGCTCGTTCGAATTGAAACCATTCCGTCGGAATTTGGCTGGCCGGCCGGTGACCCACTGTTTTGCAAGGCTTTTCGGATGCAAGCCGGCTGATACATCCGCGCGCGGCCGGCGCCGCACCGCGGTCCGCGCCCACCCTAGGCTGTACGCCCTAATGGACCGGCGCGCCGATAGTTACGAAGCTGGCGTGGAGCCGGCATTCCTGCCGACAAGGTTTGCCCAGGAGGGCGCAATGAGATCGTGGATTGGATGCGGCGATCCAGTGCATCGCATGCCGGAGGCGCCGGGGTCTGGCCAGCGCGGGGCCCGAGGGATCGCCGTTCTGCTTATCGCGGCGGCCGTGATCTGCCTTCCCGCCGCCGCGCCGGCTGAGTCCGATCCGCCGGTGTCAACCGACAGCATAACGCCAGCCATCCCGTCCGGTCTTGGGTTGGGGGG
>CAIOFO010000085.1 GCA_903857685.1 uncultured Alphaproteobacteria bacterium | reverse complement strand
TGTTTGGGCAGCTTGATGCCGCCGGCGCCGTCGCGAATGGTGCTTGTGCCGCCCGCGTCATGGCCGAGCACAACGCTGGTGGCGGCGCTGGCTATGCCGGGCTTGTTGTGTTGTTCGGCCAGCCAGTAGCGGTGATAGCCCAGCTTTTCGGCGTGGCGCGCCAGGTCGAGCGTGTTGGTCAGCGCGTCAGAAGCCGTGCCGCCCTGGATGATGGGGGCGAGGTCGAGAACCGAAAGCGGGATCATGCCTCATTAGAGCATGGCGGCACGGCCAAGTCAGTTGCCGTTATAGGCGCTGGTCCAGGACCAGCGGCGCGGACGCGGCAGCCAGGACTCATAGGAATCGGGGGGCGGCGGGCCATAGCCATATCCGGACGGGTCACGATTGGCGGCATAGCCGTCGCCGCCCTGGGCGTAGCGGTCCCAATCCTGCTGCGGACGGCCGCGCACATAACGCGGCGGCAGCGGCAGATCATTATAGGCCTCACGGCGATCCGGATCCGGCGCGCGGGTGACGGGCGCGCGATAGGTCCGGGCAGGCGCCGATGCCACGGGTGCGCTGTCCGGCGCGCCGAAAGGCGCGGCCGGCATGTCATGCGAGGGCACGCCGGCCACCGCGACATCCACAACGTCATATTGGACGGCGCAGGCTTCCGGCGCCGCGATCAGGAGGCGGTCGGTGCTGACGAAATTCTCCAGCGTCTGGCCCTTGGCTGTCGCGGCGGCGAATTCGCGGGCGGCGCTGGCGCAATAGCGCGCGGTATCGGCGCCGCTCTTGCCCGCGGCAAGATTGGCGAGCTTGGTCTTGTAGCTGTCATAGCCCGCCTCGCTGCCGTCGCGGTCGCGGAAATATGTCATCAGCTCGGCGTCGGATTTCTGCAGGCCAGGCTGGTAGGCCAGGACAAAGCGGTTATAGGCGCTGATGTCGCCGCAGGTCAGGCCCGCCACCATCAGTTCCTGCTGCACCGCCGCCGTCTTGAGCGCGGCAGCGGCGCCGGGATCGCAGAGCGCCGCGGCCGAAGCCTCTGCCGTCATCGCGAGCAGGGTTGCCAGGGAAAGCGCGGTCCTGAGATTTTTCATTTGCTGTCTCCTTGATTGCTGGCGATATCGATGGCGCGCGTGCAGCGGCCCGCGGGCGGATCGGCGCGGTCCAGATGGGCCACCACTTCCCCGGCGCCGCCGCCCCAGGCCAGCCAGCGAAAATCATGATCGGCATCACTTTCGCTGAAGCTCTTGTCGGCCAGCAGCGCTCCGAAGCTGCCGGCCGCGACACTGCCGGCAACCCCGCCATTGCCGCAGCCGGTGAGGTTGTCGCCGCCGGCCGCCAGGCAATAGGCAAACTGGACAGCAAAATCGCAGGCATTGCGGAAGCCCCAATGGTGACCGTCGCTTTCCACCTTCAGGCAGGAGGAGGCATCCCCGGAAGGCGCGGCCGAGGCCAGGTCCTGCGGCGCCGGGCCGGCCGGAAGCGCCGGCGTGGCGTCAATCGCGTGCACCACCGAATCCTTCACCGTCACCGGCGCCAGCGCCGCCAGTTCGGTCCCGGCGGCGAATTTCGTTCCGGTGAATTTCGGCTGCGAGAATTTTGCCGGATGCTTGAGGTCGGTGCGGCGCTCGGCATGCGGCCTGGCGTCAGACGCGGCGGGGGCCGCAGACGGGGCGGCGGCAGCGATATCTCCAGGACAGCTGGACCGGGTGTCGCCGAGGCCCAGCCGGCTGGCATATTCCGCCACCGCCGCTTTCTTTTCCGCCTCGCTGAAACTGTGGCCGGCGGGATAAAAACTGCGGCAGGCAGGGAGCGCGCCCGACGCCTCCAGCCGCAGCAGCACACCGCCATCACTGTTGGCGGCGAGGATCTCGCTGCGGCCATCGGCATAGCGCACTTCCACGCCGTCGCCGGTGACACGGAAAAAACCGGTGACATTGGCGGCGCCGGAACCAGCGTCTGCGGCCACCGTGCCCAATCTTTCATTGATGAAGGTGAAGGTGGTTTTCTCCAACGTGCCGCCCGCGCCGCTGATGTCGCGCTCGATGCCGCCTTCAATGGCCGTCAGGTTCAGTACCGCGCCATCCACCGCCAGCAATTTCTTGCCGGTAAGACCGGAGAGGGAAAGCTCCGGCGCGTCCCTGGCGGGTCCGGCAAGGGCGCCTTGCGGCGCAACTGGCGCGGCAGCCTGCCTGCTGTCCAGCGACACCAGCGTGGCGGCGAGAGGGGCTGCCGCCGGACCTTGCGCGTATTTGCCGTCGCGGAATTCGCCTTCCAGCTTGCTGCCGTCGGCGCGGGTGAGAATGCCATGGCCGTTGGGCAGGTCGTTTTTCCAGGCACCGTCATAGCGCTCGCCATTTTCGTGAATGACGCTGCCCATGCCGTCCAGCTTGCCGCCGTTCCACAGGCCCTCGAAATGGTCGTGCTTGTCATTGACCAGGATGCCTTCGCCGTCGAAGCGGCCATGCGCCATCTCGCCATCATAGCTCCAGCCATCGCCCCAGCTGACGGTGACGGAGCCGTCCGCCGCCACGCCGCCGGTGAAGCTGCCGGTGTAGCTTTCGAACGGAACACCGTTGTTGGAGAAAATCGCGGTGCCGGCGCCTTCGGCGCGGCCACCCTTGCAGTCTCCGCTCCAGCGCACCATGTCGCCGGGCCGCAAACCCGCGTCGAACAGGGCGCAGCCGGTGGCCGGATCGCTGGCCCAGTATGAAGACTCAGCCGCGCCAGCGCTGCGCGGCAGGCAAAGCAGGAGCACGGCCAGACTCGCTCTTTTGAGCAGCGGCATCGCTATCTCTAATGTCTGAAGGCCCAGCCCCAATGCCGCGCCTTGCGCATCAGCCTTTCACCCAATCGCCGCGGTTTGCCAATGCAAACATGGGGCTTTGTAAACGAGGCGTTTATCGCATCGGCTTGTTTGTAGCGGCCCAGCAATGGCGGGATTTCATCGGTACGCTTTGGCGCCAACTTCGCAGTTGCGGGATGGGGCGGCCCGCATGGTTCACAAAGTTTAAACACATACACGCCTTATTTGCGCCATGCGGCGCCCCGCCAAATGGCGTCACGTCATCTGAACAGGGAGAGACTGAATGCATATTGCAAAACCATTCCTGGTGCTGGCACTGGGCGTGCCACTGATCTTGGCGGGCTGCGCCACGCGTTCGTCGGTGGAACTGGCGCAGAACTCCGCCAATGCCGCCGATGCCCATGCCGTCAGCGCCGACGGCCATGCCATGACGGCGGACCAGCATGCCGCCGACGCCCGCAGCCAAGCCGACCAGGCGACCAGCATCGGCAACAACGCCATGACCGCGGCGCAGACCGCCGATGGCAAGGCAACCAGCGTCCAGGCCGGGCTGCTCAAGGCCAACCAGCGCATCGCCGATCTGGAGAACAAGCTGCTTCCCCATCACAAGCACAAGGTCCGTCACAAGACTCACAAGAGCAGCGGCACGCCGCAGCAGCAGAGCTGATACGCTCCGCATTGCCGATCTGGAAAACCCGCCGCTCCCACGGCGGGTTTTTTCATTTTGTCAGCGGCGCGGCGCCAGGCTGAAGCTGATCTTGTCATCCATCCAGCGCGACGAGATCGCCGCAGCAACCGCCACAATGGCGCCGAACAGAAGCGCGAAGGCGGTCCATAGACTCATGATGCTGGCGGCCTTGCGCGCGGTATCGGCCATCTGGCGCATCTGGCTCTCAACATTGCTGACCCGGTCCAGCGCCGCCGGCATCGAGATGCCTGAGTCGGCGGCGACAAGGCGGGCAATCGCGTTCGAGTCGTTGTCATTGGTGCCTGCCGCAGCAATGTCCATCGCCAGGATGCGTCCCGCTTCGGCCTTATCGGCCATGACGGTGGGCGAATTGGTCGCCGGGCGAAACAGCATGTCTTCCCAGTAGCCGGCTGGCGCCGAGGCTGTGCGAGCGGCGCTGCTCGAATAGAGGGTCGAGCCGGCAACCACCGAGGACAACCCGACGAGCAACAGGCTGGCGACGATGGTGAGAGCCCACATCACGAAGCCATGCGCAGCGGCGCGGAATTCTTCTTCCCTCGTGGCTTCGACTTCAGGGCCGATCAGGCGTCCCACCAGATAGCCGCCCACCGTGAATCCGAATGCCTGGGCAGCGAAGAAATAGATCGCCCCCAGGGTCAGGAAGGCGGTGCTGTGCTGGGGCGATGCCAGGGCCAGGCCGACGCCGGAGCCCAGGGTGAGAAGGAAAAAGCCGGTGGCGGTGGCGGCGATGGCGCCCGCGATGGCGGCGCCCCAGTTGAAGTGATGTTCTTCGGCCACAAGGATGGTGTCGTCGCTTAAAACGGTGGTGGTGTTCATTTTGAGCCCTTTGCGCCGGAATCGGTCTGCGAGATAACGCCCTCGCACCTGCGCTTGTTCCGTTTCGCTCACGGAATGTGCAACGCTTGGCGCGGCCGGGCGTTGTTGCACGACTCTCACGGGATAATTGACATGCGATCCGGTTGTCTTTGGCTTATTGGTGTGCCGATCCCGATCATTCTTATTCTCTGGCTGATCACCGGGCACGCCTGAACCATCCATCGCTCGTATTTCCGCCATGGCGTATGCCCGTGCCCAGACCGGCGGCGGCGAGGGAACCTTTCTCGTTCTGGCCTGTTATGGCAGGCAGGCCCGATACCCGGCCGCCATTTTGAACGACATGGTTACAAGAAAGTCCTTGATGCGCGCGGCGATTGCCCTGGCGATTTGCGGCCTTATCGCAGGCTGCGCCGGGGTCCCCAAGGTCAATGATACGCCCGCCGGGCAGGCCGGCACCCAGATTGTGGGCGCCCGCGGGCCGCTGACCAGCCAGCAGAGCAGGGCGATCCTCGATCGCATCGCGCCGGAGCCCGGCGACGCCGGCATCCTCAAGCGGCACGTCGCGATCGAACAGGCGATCGCCGAGACACCCCTGGTGGCGGGAAATTCCACCCGGCTGCTGGTGGATGGCGAGCAGACCTTTGCCGCCATGTTCGCCGCCATCAAGAGCGCCAAGACCACCCTCAATCTCGAATATTATATTTTCGAGGATGTGGAATCGGGCGGTGAGCACCTGGGCGACCTGTTGATCGCCAAGCGGCAGGCAGGCGTGGAGGTCAATATCCTCTATGACGACTATGGCTCCAGCGCCACGCCGGCGGAATTCCTCAAGCGCCTGAAGGACGCCGGCATCAATGTGGTTGACTTCAATCCCGTCAATCCGCTGGACCCGATCAGCATGAACAAGCGCGATCACCGCAAGATGCTGGTGGCGGATGGCGCACGGGCGATTGTCGGCGGCATCAATCTCAGCACCACCTATGAAAGTTCGCATACCGGTTCGTCCGCCTCCAGCGCCCAGGCGGGCCAGCATTGGCGCGACACCGACCTGGAGGTGGACGGCCCGGTGGTGGCCCAGTTGCAGACCCTGTTCCTGGAGCACTGGTCGCAGCAGAAAGGCGCGACCCTCGAGCAGTCCAAATATCTTCCCGTTGTCCCGGCCCAAGGCAGCGATGTGGTGCGGGTCGTGGGCAGCACGCCCGACAATGGAACGCCGCGCTTTTACGTCACGCTGCTGTCCGCCATCCGCAATGCGGAGAAGAATGTCTGGCTGAGCGCCGCCTATTTCGTGCCGACGGACCAGGAAGAGGAAGACATGATTGGCGCGGCGCAGCGCGGCGTGGATGTGCGGCTGCTGCTGCCCAGCGACAGCGATTCCAAGATGGCGCTGGCGATCGGGCGGTCGCATTACGGCTATCTGCTGGAAGCCGGTGTCAAGATTTTCGAAATCCAGAATGAAGTGCTGCATTCCAAGACCGCCTCGGTGGACGGGGTGTGGACGGCGGTTGGGTCCTCGAATTTCGATCCCCGCAGCGTCATATTCAACGACGAGGTCGACACCGTGGTGCTGGGCAGCACAACGGCGCAGGACTTCCAGAAAATGTACGATACCGATATCGGTCAGGCCAAGCAGATCGACCGGGCGATGTGGCGGCGCAGGCCCATCAGCGAGCGGCTGCTGGAACTGTTCGAGCTGTCATCCTTTCTTTGGCAGAACTGGCTGTGAACACCAGCCGCAGGAGCGTTCTGGGCGGCTTGGCAATTTTCCTGGCGCGCAATCCGGCGGCGGCCGACGTGCCGCAATTGCCGCAACCGCCTTGCGGCAGCCCGGCCATTCCCGATTATCCGCGCACGGGCGATCCGCCCAATGTGAAATTGTGGACCGGCAGCGAGCTGGGGCCAGGCTGGGCGCCGCCCGCCTGCACCGCCTGGCCGGCGGGCGCCGCGACCATCGTGGTGGGGCTTGCCGGGCGTTTCAATCATGCCGGCGGCGCCGATGCCCTGCTGGCCAGGATCGGCGCGATTTCCGCATTGGCGCAGGTGCGCTATTGGTCGGTGACCGATGCCAAGTGGAACAACATGTTCGTGCGCGCCACGGCGCTGGAGGGGCCTGATCCGAAAAAGCCGCGCGCCGATTTTTCCGCCGCCGAACTGCGCAACGGCGGCAGCCTTTATTTCATCGCGGCCGACAACCGGTCCGGCAAGGACGCGGTGTCCCGCCTGCATGTCACCGCGGCGGGCGATGGGCATTTCATTCTGGATACCGAGAATGTCACGCCGCTGCGCTGGGGGTTTCTGACCTATGCCGCGCCGGGAAGCTTTCAGACCTGGTATTTTCTGGACCGTGACGGCGAGACCGGCTGGCGCTTCTATAGCTTGACCCGCGTGCTTTACGCCTCTTCGCTTTTCGCCAGCGTCATTCCCGGCAAGTCCTACATCAATCGCGCCGTGGCAATGTATCGCCACCTGATCGGGGCGGTCACCGATCAGGGTCCGCCCGCCGCGCCGTGAAGAGCGGCTCGCTTCGATATATATTTGTGAATATTGCGATTCTGCCCGACATATAAAGGACTGGGCGCACGGGGGACTGGTTGTCCGTGACCCGCTTTTGACCCGCGCGGGGCAATTGCCTAGGTTTGCAGCCTGAGAATTCTGGAGAGCCGCCCGGCAGGGCGGGCATGGGGAGAGACGAAATGAGAAAGTATGCGTTCGTGGCATTGCTTCTGGCGGCGGCAGCCGGCCGGGCAGAAGCGCAAATCAATGCGGGCTTACTGACGCCCGATGCCAACCCGCCCTTCACCCTGACCCAGGTGGCGACATTCGACCTGCCCTGGCGCATGGCCTTCCTGCCTGATGGCCGCATGCTGGTCACCGAAAAGGTCGGCCGCCTCAATCTGGTGACCCCGCAGGGCGCCAAGACCGACGTCGGCGGCGTCCCGACAGTCTATTACCAGGGCCAGAACGGCATGCTGGGCGTGTTTGTCTCGCCGCATTATGCCACCGATCACAATATCTATCTCACCTATGACGAGACGGCCGCCTATGGCGGCAGCCTGGTACTGGCGCGCGCGCAACTGGCGTTCGCCGGGGAACGGGTCCGGCTCGACGGCCTGCAGGTTCTGTGGCGCCAGATGCCGCCGGGCAAGGGTGGACAGGACGGCGCGCAGATCGCGTTTGCCCCCGACGGCAATTCCCTCTTCATGACGGTCGGCGACCGTCAGCGCATGGCGCCGGCGCAGGATCCCAGCGAGCCGGTCGGCAAGATCATTCACCTGACGCTGGACGGCAAGCCCGCGCCGGATAATCCCAATTTCGGCAAGACTGGCGCGGCCGCCATTCCCCTGATCGATCCGCCGTCCGATACCGAGGCCGCCAAGACCGCCCCGGTGGTCAGCACCTATACCTTCAGCGGACCGAACCTGACGCCGGCCGAGACCTGGACCATGGGCCACCGCACGCCTTATGGCCTGGCCTTCGGGCCCGACGGACGGTTGTGGGAAGCCGAGCATGGCCCGATGGGCGGCGACGAGCTGAACCTGATCGAGAAGGGCAAGAATTACGGCTGGCCGCTGGTTTCTTACTCGAAGAATTATAACGGCGTGCCGATCGCCAGCCCGGACACGCGGCCTGATCTCGCCAAGCCGGTGATCTACTGGACGCCGATCATCGCGCCGGGAAGCCTGATGTTCTATAACGGCACCCAGTTTCCGCAATGGAAGGGTTCGGCGCTGATGGGCGGCATGGCGACCATGTCGGTCAATCACATCGTGTTCGACGGCAGGGGCGGCGCCAAGCCGGCCGAGCGTTGGGCGGTCGGTCACCGCATCCGCGATATCGAAGTCGCGCCGGATGGCACGCTGTGGATGCTGGAGGATTCGACGTCCGGCGGCCTGTTCCGCGTCACGCCGAAGTAGCTCCAAACGGTCCGTCGCCGGCATTGGCGGCGGACCGCTTCGGACCGCGTTGAATCGGCCGCAGCCGCGACAATTGACTCGGCCTGGCGTTGCAGCATGATTTCCCCCGCTTTTGCGGGGTGCGCGCCATGACCGAGGATCATCAACCGCGATTGGACCGCCGCCAGTTGCTGGCAGGCGCGGGGGCAGGGTCTGCCGCGCTGCTGCTGGCGCAGAATTCCGCGCAAGGCCAGCCCGCCCGCCCGGGCACCACGATCTTCACCCATGCCAGCGTCCTGGTCACCGCCGACATCGTGCATGACGATGTCGCGCTGGCCATTGCCGGCGGCAGGGTCGCGGCGATGGGGCCGAGCGATGCCATATTGCGGCAATATCCGGGCGCGGATGTCTATGACGGGCGCGGCAAGGCGATCCTGCCGGGATTGATCAACTGCCATGCCCATCTCACCGCCACCATCGAGCGCGGCTTCAACGAGGATTTCGGCTTTCCCAACAGCGCCCATCTGGCGCTGCAGCCCAGCCGGCTGTTGTCGGACGAGGAACGCACCCTGATGGCCAATATCGGCGTTCTGGAAGCCATCAAATGCGGCACCACCTCGCTGGTGGAATTCGCCAGCGGCATTTCCGGCTATGCCGGGGTGCTGGCCAATTCCGGGCTGCGCATGATCTTCGCCGAGGGCATCGCCGATACCGACAATGTCGCCGGTCCCATGTCGCCCGAGCTCTTGGCCAAGAGCAGCCCGCCGGTCTATTCCGCGCAAAAACGCGACGAGGGGCTGCAGCGGATCAACGATCTCTTCTCGGCCTGGCACGGCAAGTTCAATGGTCGCATCAGCGTCTTTCCCACCGCCAGCCTGGCGGAAACTTCCTCCGCCGAGCTGCTGGCGGGTGTGCGCGCCCTGGCCGACAAGCATGACGTCGGATATTCGGTCCATCTGCAGCAAAGCATCGCCGAAAACGAATACATGAAACGCTATCACGGCGTGACGCCGATCGGCTTTCTCGACAAGGCCGGTTATCTGGGGCCGCATCTTTTCGCCGCCCATTGCCGCTACATGGAATCGGGCGATTTTGCCATCCTTGGAAAATCCGGCGCCATGGTTTCGCACCAGGCGCCGATGGCGGCGGACCGCGGCGCCAACACGCCGATCCCGGAGCTGCGCGCGGCCGGAATTCCCATCGTCTATGGCAGCGACAACAACACCAACGACATTTTCGAGGTGATGCGCGTGGCGATGCTGAGCGAGCGCTTGCGGCGCGGCAACGATCCGGTGCCCGGGCTGCATCCACAGCCGGAAGATGTGTTCGAGGACTGCACCAAGACCGGCACCCGCGCCATCCGGCAGGAAAAGGCGCTGGGCTCGCTGGAGATCGGCAAGACGGCGGACCTGATCGTGCTGGATACCCAGCGCGCCCATCTGGTGCCGTGCGGGCGCATCCTCTCGGCCTGGATTCACAATGGCCAGCCCTCCGACATTGAATCGGTGATGGTGGACGGCGCCTTTGTGATGCGTTCACGCAAGGTGCTGACCATGGACGAAGCGGCCATCATCGCCGAGGCCGACAAGGTGGGAAAACGCATCTGGGGCCAGGTCAAGGCGGCGGGCCCGATTCCCATCCCCGGACGGCCGCGTCCGGCCTGACGTCAGGGGGCCGTGAATATCGCCTTGGGGATCATGGCGTGGATGCCCTTGATGCCATCGACATTCTGGGTGACTTCGAAATCGATCGCCACCGAGGCCAGGGCATAGGCGTCCGCCGCATCCATGCCGTGGCGCTCGCCCAGGAACTTGATGGTTTCGCGCACGCAGATGCGCATGGCTTCATCCAGGCCTTCATGCAGGCCCATGGTGATCCAGTGGGTTCGGGTTTCGGCGCGCGGCAGGGTGAGGAATTTTCCCTTGATCAGCTCGAAGCGGAAGGTGCCGGTGAGCGAAGTCTCGATAGCGGTGAGGTTGACCTCGCCGTCTCCCTGGCAGGCATGGCCGTCGCCGGTCATGAACAGCGCGCCGGCGACATGCACCGGCAGATAGAGCACCGATCCTTCGGTCAGTTCGTTGAGATCGATATTGCCGCCATAGGCGCCGGGCGGGGCGGAGTTGATCTTGCCCAGGGTCAGCGCCGGACCCGTCGCCATCAGGCCGAAAAAAGGCCGCAAGGGAATTTCGATGCCCGGCGCGAAATGCACAATGCCTTTTTTCAAATCAAATGGCGTGACGATGCTGCGATTCAGAGGAAAATCATGGGGCAGGGTACCCTTGCCCATGCGGCAACTGTTGCAGCCATAGGGCACGCGCGGCGTCACTTTCAGGATATGGACCGCCAGCACATCGCCGGGTTCGGCGCCTTCGACAAAGATAGGCGACGACACCACATGCGGGCCGGTGCCGGAATGCTGCACCTTGGCGTAGATCGCCACAGCATCGGCCAGCACCTCCGCCCTGGGAATGCCGAAGCGCTTGTGGAAGGAGACGGGATCGCCCTGGTCTTCCAGCAGGCCTTCATGGGACACAGTCTCGATGGTGACGGTGGCGCCCGGTTTGATGCGCAGCACCGGCTCCGCCGCGCTCCACAGATAGCCCCAATGCACGGTTTCGGGGCCGGATTTGACATGGAATTTGTTCCTGGCCGTTTCCCGCACCAGCCCGGTCTTGCGGGCGCGGTTTTCCAGTGCCTCGGAGGTGTTGCCCGGCGCTGCCGCCGGCTTGGTGTGGGTCGCCGCGTTCGCGTTGGCGGCAAAGAAGTCGCGCACGGCGCGCGACTTGAGGCCCCGGCGCAGAAACTGCTTTTCCTCGGGGCTCAGCCCTTGTTTTGCAACAAAGGCGTCGAACGGCTCGCGTCCGTTTTTCCTGGCCACCGCTTCCCCCTTATTGGCGCCGGAGCATAGACCGGCGCGGCGCGAACCGACAAGAGATTCGGCACATTGCCCCTTTTTTCATCGGTGAATTGCGGTGGTTGCGGCGGCGGCTAACGTGTTAGCGTGAAACATTCTCAGGGGGATTTCATCATGCTGCTGAAGCGCAAATTGTGTCTGGCTGTGACTCTGATCGTGATGGATTCGCCGGCATGGTCGCAAGGCGGTGCGCCGAACCATCCTTCGATCGTCGTGGACGGTCAAACCTATACGCCCAATTCCATTCTCACCCGCAACATGGGAACAGCCGCTGACCAGGCCGAGCAATTCCCGCCGCACAAGATTATCGGCAACATCTATTATGTCGGCACCAAGACGCTGGCGTCGTATCTGATTGTGACGCCGGCCGGCAATGTGCTGGTGAACACCACCTATGAAGCCAATGTTCCCACCATCGCCAAATCGGTGGCGCAGCTAGGCTTCAAATTCTCCGACATCAAGATCATCCTGGGCAATCACGCCCATGGCGACCATATGGAAGGCGACGCCCTGGCCAAGCAGATGACGGGGGCGCAGGTGGTGGTGATGGCCGAGGATGTGCCGGCCCTGGCGCACATCAAGCCGGGCGGCAAGCCGCATCCGATTGACCGCGTGATCACCGATGGCGACACGGTCAGCCTGGGCGCCACCATCCTGACCGCGCATCTGACGGCCGGCCATACGCGCGGCTGCACCACCTGGACCACCACGGCGATGGAAAACGGCAAAAGCTATAATGTGGTGTTCGGCTGCAGCCTGAGGGCGCCGACCGTGATCACGCCCGAGATCGAGAAAGAGTTCAATGCCTCCTTCAAGACGGTGCGCGCGCTGCCCTGCGATGTGCAGCTGGGCGATCACAATTCCGAGTACGGCATGATCGACAAGCATGCCAGGCTGGCGGCGGGCGGGTCCAATCCCTATATCGACAAGCCGAGCTGCAGCAGGGAAACAGACCTGGAAGAGGCGATGTTCCGCGCCATCCTGGCGGAACAGGCCGCGGCAAAAGGGGCTACGAACTAGGAGTGGTGCCGTAGGCACGAAACGGTCCAGTGGACCGTTTCGAACGACGAGTGCCCGAGCGCAAGCGAGGGCGAGCGGTTACAAAACGATGCTGGCATAACCGGCGATAGCGCTGCGATTGAATTCGGCGTCGGTCGGTTGCACAACGCAAACCGGACAGACAAAAACGTCTTGATCGGGGTTCTGCGCCGGGAAGCGCTGCCGATCCCCAGCTTTTCCCGGAACTTCCAATCAGACCGGGCGTTACTTAGCGAGTTCCAGATGTCTCGAAGGAGCCGCCTTGTCAATACGTTTTCAGATTGCAGCGATAATTTTCATGATGGTCAACGCGGTGGCGTTCGGCATCGGCATCGTCCCTGTGCTGCTAATCCCTTCGCTGGCCAACAACGGCTTCGAGACAATTCCAGCCGTCGTGATCGCGAGCCTCGTGGTCAGTGCCCCGCTGTCCTGGTTCATCGCGCCTCGGCTGCGGGCCCGCTACTGGCGCACCCATACGCGCTAAAAACACGCACCAAGGCGCGCGACAGCAATCTTTGGGTTTAACGCAGGCGGTTACCCTCCACTAAGGGCTTGAACAACAAAGACCTCGTCGGCGGGCTGAAGGCCGTGCGCAAGATCAAAGACTTGCAAGCCATTTACAAAGACACGGATGTGACGGCGGATCTGTTGCTGTTCGTCCACCATCCGGAAGCGGATGCCGGGAAAGCGCCGGTCAAGATCGGCAAGAAGCGCGGCCAATGTGCCGCCTTGCGCCTCGACGAAGCTTTGGACGGTATAGGAGCGCAGCGGCGTGGGGATAAAGACCTGCATGTGTCCGCTTTGCTATCCTAGGGCGGCGGTCTCGACGGCGTAAATTTCGGGCAAATGCCAGGCCATGCAAACCCACTTTTCGCCCTCGTCACGGCTCATCCAGAGTTCACCGCTGGTCGTGCCGAAGTAAAGCCCCACCGGATCGCCGCCATCTGCCGCCATGGCCTGGCGCTTGACCGTCCACCAGGCCTGGGTTTTCGGCAGGCCCCCGGCCAGGCGCTTCCAGCTTTTTCCGCCGTTACGCGTACCGTAGATGCAGGGCTCGCCTTTGATGCTGGTGCGCGGCCAGACGGTCTGTCCGTCCATCGGCAACACCCAGGCCACGTTGTGGTCGCGGGGATGGACGGTCATCGGAAAGCCAACATCGCCGATCTCTTTGGGCATGGTCTGGCCGATGCGCTTCCAGTTTTTGGAGGGGCGATCGAGCCGGTAGATTCCGCAATGGTTCTGCTGATAGAGCCGGTTTGGATCGGAAGGGCAAAGTCGCACGCAGTGAGGATCATGAAAGGCGAGATTTTTCGCGTCAAAGCCTTCCACCACCGCCATCCCGTCAACCAGAGGCGACCAGTTTCTGCCGCCATCGGTTGTTTCATGCACGCCGCCGCTCGACATGGCGAAATACAGGTGCCTGGGATCGCGCGGGTCCACGATGATGGAATGGAGCTTGGGGCCGTCGGGTGTTCCGTCCTGCTCCGTACCCATCCAGGCACGATATTGGGGATCGTCATTGAGGCCGGAAAAGGCTTCCCAGCTTTGACCGCCATCCTCGCTGCGAAACAGGCCCTGGGGCGAAGTGCCGGCATACCAGACCCCGGGCTCATTGGCATGCGCTGGCGTCAGCCAGAATGTATGTTTGACGGTACGGCCCTTTTCTCCCGCGGCCGCTTTGTGGAACGCCGGCGGTTTTGTCACTTCTTTCCAGGAGCGGCCAAGATCGGTGGAGCGGAACATGGTCGGTCCCAGATGGCCGGTACTGGCGGCGGCGAGCAGGGTTTTTCCGTCGCGCGGGTCGAGCACCAGATGGTTGATCACCTGGCCGAGGAAATGCGGGCCGTCGGCGCGCCAATTCTTGCGCGCAGCATCGCCGTGAAAGAGCCAGGCACCCTTGCGGGTCGAGACCAATACGAGATTATTGGCGCTTTTCCGGCCACGCGCAGGGGCGGCCCGTTTGGTCTTGCGGGCGGGTTTGGCGAGCGTCCTGGATTTTATTTTTCCAGCCATGGGACGGATTGTGCGACGGGCCGGGCAGCCTGTCCAGCATCCCAAGTGCAAAATGCGTTCGCTCCAGTTGGAAATCACGCGAAGCGCAACTCCGCGACGCGCTCCTGGCGCAAAGCGGACGTTGGCCGAATGGCCGCTTCGGCCACTTATGAACGGAAAGCACGCCCCAGAATCCCTAATGATCATCCAAGCCGATGTTGCAAGCCGGTCTTGATCACGACCAGAACGACCAGAAGGCGCTGGCAAACGAAATGAGAATGACGAAAAAGCCGAAGATGGCTGTTCCAATCAATGCCTTTTCATCGCTCAAGGTGTTCATTGCGCGGATCGCCGCAATGCCGACGACTGGTACGGTAATTATTCCCGTCACATATCCCAGAACCCAAATTCCACCCTGCCGCGAAAACAGGACGACTATCAAGAATGGAACCGAGGCAATTGCTATCAGAAAAAGCAGCGCCATCAACTTTCGCATAACGGACGATCTCCAATCGGCGCACCGGCAAATGTTGACAATATTCAACCTTGCCATGCTCGCATATTGATCTGGGTCAATTTCGGCAGCGCTATTGGCTCGTAACCTTAGAGCCGGTTTGGCAAGCGGGCAGGCGCGCAGTGAGCACCGTTGCACCGTATCCCATGCCAAGCTCAACAGGGACGGAGTCATGTGCAGTTATCGCGCTCATTTCCTCACCCATGGCGATGAAATCTTCGGCGCCGCACATTTCGACGCCAAGGACGACGAAGTGGCCAAGGCGCATGTCAGCAAGATCTTGAGCAGCGGCATCGGCAAGGGATACCAAATCTGGGAGGAAAATCGCCTCGTCCATACCGAAATCTACAAGTAGATCCAATGCCGCGGGCTGGCGCCGCGCCGCTGTGTTCGTGAATGCCCGATTTTGGCGCAAGGTGGATGGCGAGGTCTTACTGCCGCATGGCCTGGGCGACGGCGAGGGCTTCGTTCTCCAGATTCTCGGCTGTACCGACGAACATGGCGCTGACACCGGCGTCGTAGCTGCTGTTGTTGTTGATCACGGTCAGCGCATCCGCTCCGTTCAGCCCATAGGCGACATTGGACCCGTTGATGGTCTCGTTGACGCTGACATTGCTGGAGGAATTGATCACCCTGGTATTGTCGATATTGGTTTGCACGTTGACGTTGCCGGTCATGCCGGAAAAGCTTGTCGAGCCGCCGTTGCCGGGGGCGAAATTCATCGAGGCGTTGTTGGTGATATTGCCGATACCGGCGGGGCCATAAAGGTTTGCGCCCTGGGAAGCGGCCGCGTTGGTGGAAGGCCCCGCGCCATAATAGACCTGGGCCGCCTGGACGAATTGACCGGCTGACGCGGCAGTTGCCGCCAGGGGCAGGGCGGCAAGCGCCAGTGCGGCGGATCGTGTCTTGAACTTGTACATCGCGGGCATGCCTGAAGGACTCCCTGGCGTTCGCTTCAAGAGACATGCCGGTTCATCAGGGCCGTTTTGCCAACGCGATGTGCCAATTTGGGACCGGACGCGCTCTGGTCATTTACCGGGCAGGGTGCGTGTGGCTTGCGCATGGCGGGCAAAGGAAGGCCGGGCCGGCGGAGTTTTCCCCACCAATTTTCACTACCGGGCGCTTCGTTTCCTGACAGGCCATGTCTGCCGGGGTCTATGATCCGGCATTTGCAAGGCGGGGGAATGAGATGCGGCAATCGATCTTGAAAAGGCTGACGGCGCTTTTGTGCGCGGGCGCGGTAATGATGCCGCTGCCGCTGCTGGCCGCCGCGCCGCCCGGGCTGAAGCAGCAGGCCGCAACCCTGGTCGACAAGAGTGCGGGGCAGGTTCAGCAGATGGTGGACCAGGTCTTCAGCTTCGCGGAGCCGGGCTATCAGGAGATCCGCACATCGGCCTATCTCACCGGCATCCTGGAAAAGAACGGCTTCAAGATCACGCATGGCGTGGCGGGCATACCCACCGCCTGGACCGCGACCTGGGGCGATGGCGGGCCGCTGATCGCGCTGGGCAGCGACCTGGATGACCTGCGCGGCCTGTCGCAATATCCCGGCGTGCCGACCCTGAAGCCGATGGTGGCCGGCGCGCCTGGCCATGGCGAAGGCCACAATACCGGCATGCCGCTGCAGATCGCCGCCGCCCTGGCGGTCAAGGCGGTGATGGAAAAAAACCATATCAAGGGCCGGCTGATGCTGTGGCCCGGCATTGCCGAGGAACTGCTGGGGTCCAAGGCCTATTATGTGCGCGCCGGCTTGTTCAAGGATGTCGACGCCTGCATCTTCGTGCATGTCGGCAACGGGCTGGGCACCAGCTGGGGCCCCACCAATTCCACTGGGATGGTTTCGGTCGAATATACCTTCCACGGCAAGTCGGCGCATGCCGCGGCCGATCCCTGGGACGGGCGCAGCGCGCTCAGCGCCGTGGAAATCATGGACGTGGCCTGGAGCTTCCGCCGCGAGGTGCTGCATATCAGCCAGCGCTCGCACCGCGTGATCAGCAATGGCGGCGACCAGCCCAATGTGGTGCCGTCCGAGGCGGCGGTCTGGTATTATTTCCGCGAGCATGATTTTGCCTCGGTCAAGGACCTGTACGAAACGGGCAACACCATTGCCCAGGCCGCGGCGATGGCCAGTGGCACCACCGTCACGCACCAGCTCCTGGGCGAGGCCGCGCCGGCCTATGGCAACCGCCCGCTGGCCGAGGCCGCCTATGAAAACATCAAGACGGTCGGCATGCCCAAATGGAACGATGCCGACCAGGCTTTCGCCCGGATGGTCCAGAGCAGCAACAATCTCAAGATCGAGCCGCTGCGCAGCGAGGTCAATCCGCTGCTGCCGCCGCGGCCGGAAAGCGAATCCACCGGCGGCGCCTCGGACGATATCGGCGATGTGATGTGGAATGTCCCGACCATTACCGTGAACTATCCGTCCAATATTCCCGGCGCGGTCATTCACAGCACCATCGCGGCGATGACGGAAGCCACGCCGATCGCGCACAAGGGCGCCGTTGCCGGGGCCAAGGTGGTGGCGATGACGGTTCTGGACCTGATGATGACGCCGGAGTTGGTGACGAAGGCGAAGGATTTCTTCCAGAACACCCAGATCAAGGATCAGAAATACGTCTCGATGCTGTCGGCGGATGACCAGCCCGCGATTCACCTGAATGACGAGCTGATGGCAAGGGTGCGGCCCCAGACGGAGAAATTCTATTACGATCCGTCAAAATACGGCAGCTATCTCGACCAGCTGGGCATCTCCTATCCCTCGGGCACGCTGGCCGCGCCCGCGCCGGCGCAAAAGAAATCCGGCGGCGCGGTGATCAATTAGCGCAAGGGCGCGCCGGCCGGGTCATCGCCGGCGCCGGGCGAATTCGCGCCGGTTTTCCGCGGGAGGCTGCGCGGTCCCCGCGCGTGAAATGTCTCAAATGGAAAGAATCACCGGAGCATTATGCTGCGCTGCAAGATAACCGGCGGCGGCGAAATTGGCATTCGGGTATTTCAAGAGCCGCCGTCATTCTCTAAGTTCACCGGACAACGAGGCCAACCTCGGGAATAAAACGGGGAGACATGAATGTTCGCCAGGAAAGTTCTGGACTTTTCGAAGTATGCGATGCTGCCCATTCTCATGATCGCGTTCGGGATCATGACGCTCATGCTGCGAGGCACCGCTTTTGCGCGCGCCTTCCCCTACTATCATTCCTTCGTCCTGATATTCGCCTTGATCACGATTGAACGCGTTTATTCCTATAGCCGCGCGGTTTCACAAAAACACATGATCTGGCGCGACCTGATGTCGACCTCCGTTCAGGCCTTCATCGCGGCCGCCGTGATGGGCGCGGTCGTATTGCCGATATTGCATTTTCTCCCGAACACGTTCCTGGGCCGCAGGTTCCTGTTCGGGCTGTCCGATCAGTTGGGGCCGCTCTGGGTGCAGGTCCTGGCGGTTTATCTGTTGTCCGGTTTCTGGCAGTACTGGATACACCGCTTGGAGCATTACAACGAGTTTCTCTGGAAGCTGCACGGCTATCATCACAGCGTGACCCACATCCAGATCACCAATGTGCTGGTTTCCAACCCGCTCGACTGGGCGCTTCGCAACGTCCTGGGTGGTCTTGTGCTGGGCATTGTCGGCTTCAACCCGATCGCGATCGTGATAGCCGGCGCCTTCAATCCCTATGGGGATTTTTCCCATTGCGGCGGCGATATGAAAGGCGGCTGGCTCAATTACATCTTCAACACCCCCGAAGTGCACCGCTGGCACCATTCCGCCGAATTTCCGGATGACCCGATGTTCCGCTATGGCTGCAATTTCGGCGTCGGCGTCACCTTCTGGGATGTCCTTTTTGGAACATTCTATCTGCCCAAGGATGAGAAGGGCGAGGTGATGGCGCCGCCGCGCCTTGGCCACCCCAGCGGTTATCCCGACGAGCCCAATTACCTGAAGATTTTGTTCGCGGCCCGGGCATTTCCCGCAGTGGCGCGGTTTTTCGACCGAAAAGAAGAAAGCCTGCCTTCGTCCGTTCCCGCCGAGTAATCTGCCGTTGCGCGTTCCGCCACGATCCATGAGGTCATGAATGACGTCGCCTGCTGTCGCGCAAAAAGGTCCTTACCTGGTCCAGGTCGAGGCTGGAAAAACCTATTACTGGTGCAGCTGCGGCCTCAGCCGCAAGCAGCCTTTCTGTGATGGTTCGCACAAGGTGACGGATCTGACGCCTCTGGCCTATGTCGCAACACAAACCGAAACTCTGGAGATGTGCGGCTGCAAGCAATCTCAGGACAAACCCTTCTGCGATGGTTCGCACGAGACTCTCTAGAGAGAAATGGAGGATTTCTTCATGAGCAATGTCGTTTCATTTGTGCGCCGGAGGTATCCCTATTTCCTGGGCTTTGGCATTGTCGAAGCCGGAATTTATTATTTTAACGGACCGACCGGCAATTTCACGACGGGTTTTCTTGGTCTTTTCACCCTCTGGATTTACTACAACTGGATCGGCAGGTAATCCGCAGCGCCATGAGGCGCCGCAGCCGGGCAGAATGGCAGGCGGCGAGCGTTCCTGTGGTAATGACTGTTCATGAGCAGCGGATTCCAAGACATGCCGGCGCTGGCGCAGGCCGCGCTTGAGGCCAAATTCCAAAATGGCGTGGCCCTGCATCAACAGGGCAGGATTGCGGAAGCGGCAAGAATCTATGAGGAAGTTCTGGCGGCGGACGGCAGGCATTTCGATGCCCTGCAGTGCCTTGGAACCATCGCCTGCCAGACAGGACGCCCGCAGGCAGCGGTCGATCTTTTGTCCAGGGCCATCGCCGTAAATTCGAGTATGGCGGAGCCCTATTGCAATCTTGGCTATGCCTTCCAGGGTCTTGGGCGGCTGGATGCGGCACTTGCCAGCTATGACAGGGCCATCGCGCTAAGGCCGGCCTATGCGCAAGCCTATTGCAACCGCGGCGTCGCGCTTCAGGGCCTGATGCGTCTTGAGGAAGCACTTGCCAGCTGCAACAAGGCGATTGAACTGAAACCGGATTTTGCCGGGGCGTTTTTCAACCGCGGCAATGTCTTGCAGAGTCTGGGGCGTCAGGAGGAGGCCCTTGCCAGTTTCTGCAGGGCGATCGAACTGAAACCGGACTATGCGCAAGCCCATTCGGGAAGCGGCGATGTACTGCTCGGCCTCGGGCGGTTCGAGGAAGCCCTTGCCAGTTGCAACAGGGCGATAGACCTCCGGCCGGATTTCGCCGCTGCGCATCTCAATCGCGGCAATGTTCTGCGGGCGCTGGGGCGCCCCGATGCGGCGCTGGGCAGCTATGACCGGGCGATTGCGCTGAAGCCGGATCATGCGCAAGCCCATTTCAATCGCGGCAATGTTCTTTACGATCTCAAACGTCCCGGCGAAGCCCTGGCCAGCTATGACCGGGCGGTGGAATTAAAGCCGGATTTTGCCCAGGCCTGGTCCAACCGCGGCAGCGTCCTCCTGGATCTCAAGCGCCTGGATGAGGCGCTGGCCAGCTGCGGCAGAGCTGTTGCGTCAAGACCGGGTGCCGCTCAGTACCATTACGACCAGGGCATTGTCTTGCAGCACCTGAACCGTCTCGAGGAAGCCCTTGCCAGCTACGACAGGGCGATTGAGCGGGAGCCGGATCATGCGCGGGCCCATGTCAACCGCGGCATCGTCCTGCATTGTCTCAGGCGATTTGACGAAGCCCTGGCCAGCTACAGAACGGCGATCGCGGCAAGACCGGAACTTGCCGAAGCCCATGTCAATTTGTCCGTGACCGAGCTGATCGTGGGAAATCTGGAGCGCGGCTGGATGAACTTCGAATGGCGAAGGAAGTTGAAATCTTCCGTCGAGCGGAAATTCCCGCTGCCATCGCTGCCGTCGCTTGCCGATGCACGGGGCAAGACAATTCTTGTCCATAGCAACGACGGCTTTGGCGATACGCTGCAATTTTGCCGCTATGCGGGGTTGCTGCGTCAGGCCGGCGCCAGGATCCTGTTTTCCCCCCAGGACAGACTGAAACAGCTGATGCGCTCGCTTGGCGATTCGGTTCAGCTTGCTGATGAGAACGGCAAATCGCCGCCGGTGGACTACCACGTCCCGGTCATGAGCCTGCCGCTGCTGTTCGGAACGACACTCGAGACCATTCCATCGCGGGTGCCCTATCTGTTTGCCGATGAGACGCTTGTCGGCAAGTGGCGCGATCGGCTGGGCGGCGCCGGTTTCAAGATCGGCATTTGCTGGCAGGGCAATTCCGCGCACCAGGTCATCGATCGCCGCTGTGTTTCGATCGCGTGTTTCGAACCGCTGTCCAGACTGGCCGCTGTCCGCCTTGTCAGCCTTCACAAGGGTGACGGAGAAGGACAGCTGTCGTCTTTGCCGGCCGGCATGACGGTCGAGAGCTTCGCTGACCTTGATGCGGGTCCCTATGCCTTTGTCGACACCGCCGCCGTGATGAAAAACATGGACCTTGTGATCACGATCGATACATCCGTGGCGCATCTGGCTGGGTCCCTTGGCGTGCCGACATGGGTGGCGCTCCAGCATGCCGCCGACTGGCGCTGGTTGCTCGATCGGCCGGACAGCCCCTGGTATCCCAGCATGCGATTGTTCCGGCAAAAGACGCAGGATGACTGGAAAAGCGTATTTGATGACATCCAAACGGCTCTCGCCGGCTTCATGAGGGAAACCCCACAGTGAAAACCACGCCGCAAATTCCGGTTTCCTGGGGCGAGCTGATCGACAAGATCACCATCCTGGACATCAAGCGCGAACGCCTCACCGGCGAAGGGCCCCTGGCGAATGTCGGGCGGGAGCTGGAGGCGCTGCGCGCCATTGCCGGTCCGCTGCTGGCGGGTGACGAAATTACCAGGGACCTGATGGGGAGGCTCAAGGCGCTGAACGAAGCGTTATGGGAAATCGAAGACCGCATCCGCGACAAGGAGGCGGCGGGCGTATTCGATGCGGAATTCGTGGAGCTGGCGCGCTCGGTCTACAAGCGCAATGACGAGCGCGCCGCGCTGAAGCGACAGCTCAACCTGCAGCTGGCATCCGAGATGGTCGAGGAAAAAGGCTACAAGCCTTACCAGGGGTGAGGCGCAGGCGTCTGCTGAAGACTTTTTTTGGATGGCGGACAGAGAGGGATTCGAACCCTCGAACGGCTTTCACCGTTACACACTTTCCAGGCGTGCGCCTTCAACCACTCGGCCACCTGTCCGCACCAGAACGCGGTGAAATATACTGCCCGGGCCTTCCCCGCAAGTATCGGTAAAAATAGCGGTTTTTAAGGGTCTAGCGGTCGCTCAGGGGCAGGACCGCCAGGTCGCGCCGGGCCGAAATGATGGAGATGGTGTAGCCCGCCACCACATCGAACAGGCACATGGCGGTAATCATGAAGAAAGCCGAGGTGGAAAAGCCCTTCAGCACAATGAACTCCACCAGCGCGACGCAGAAAGTCAGCATCGAAAAGGCATGGTTGAGGATTTCGCGGCTGTTGCTGCGCGCCGCCCGGATAATCTCGATGAACAGCATGGCCAGCGTCAGCAGTTCGAGCAGGTCGCTGGCGGTGACGCGCCAGACATCGCCGGAGAACATTTTCAGGGCGAAGCTCTGGTCCAGGACGGCCTGCATGTCGTGATGGCCGGCCACCGCGCCGCCGAAATACACCAGATTGTAGAGGATCACCGCGATCAGGATCATGGGAAAGGCGCTCATCGACTCAGCTCCGGGTGGCGCCGCAGCCTAGCATTTCGGCGGCAGGGGTTAAGCGGCTCCCGCGCCGCGGTCGCGATAGATCATCCAGAGATTGCGGGCATAGATCAGCAGCGGCGCACCCTGGCCGAGGATGAGGGGCCAAGCATGCAGATGCAATGCGTAGAACAGGCTGATGGTGCCGCCGATCAGGCTGAAATACCAGAAGGCGACGGGAATGACGCTGTGGCCCTTGCGTTCGCTGCTCAGCCACTGGATCAAAAAGCGTACGCCGAACAGGGCGGTGCCGACAAAGCCGATGCCGGTCCACAGAGTATCGGGATTGTCCACGGCCTCCAGATACCAATGCGCCAGATAACCCATCCTACAGCTCCTCCGTTCCAGCCGGGCCGCGATGGCGGCTGATCAGCCAGCGCACGCCCAGCAGGTCATTCACGCTGACCAGCATGCGCCCGAAATTGGTATATTTGGAGCGGCCGGCGAGGCGGGCGCGATGGCCCACCGGCACGAAGCTGACGCCCAGGCCTTCGCGCCGCATCAGGGCGATCAGGAAGCGGTGCTGGTGATCGAAATAGGGCAGCGCCAGATAAGCGTCGCGGCGGATGGCCTTGAGGCCGCAGCCGGTGTCGCTGGCGCCGTCCTTGAGCATCCAGTTGCGAAAAGCGTTGCCCAGCCTGGAGGCCAGGCGCCGGCTGGCGGTATCCTGGCGCTTGACGCGCACGCCGCTGACCATGCCAAGCGATGGGTCGGCGCGCAGGGCCGCCAGCAATTTTGGAATGTCCGCCGGGTCATTCTGGCCGTCGCCGTCCAGGGTGACGATGATCTCGCCCCTGGCCGCCAAGGCGCCGCTGCGCACGCCGCGGCTCTGGCCCAGGTTCCGGCCATGGCGCAGGACCCGAAGCTGGGGGATTTCGCCGCGCAGCGCCGTCAGCGCGGCGGCGGTGCCGTCGGTCGAGCCGTCGTCAATGAAGATGATTTCGTATCCCCCTTCGCCGGACGTTTCGGCCTTCAGGGCGGCGGCGATCTCCCGGGCGAGGGGGGCGACATTTTCGGCCTCGTCCTTGACCGGAACGACCACGGATACGGCAAGCGTCATGAAGGCATCGTCCTGTTGTTCCCGGCGGTGCTTCACGGCGCGGTTGGGGGGCCTTATACAGGCGCTCGCCCTTCAGAAACAGACGGATGACAGATACCCAATCGGGCACCGAAGCGGGCCCCCAGACAGGCGGCCAACCGGCCCCGGAGGCTGCGGTCGCGGCCCCCCCCGCGCCGCCCCGGTTGCTGAGCCGGCTGGCGCGGCATGGCTATGGCGTGCTGCTGCTGGTCTGTGTGCTGCTCTGGCTGCCGGGGGTGCTCAGCCTGCCGGCGCTGGACCGAGACGAGAGCCGCTTCGCCGAGTCCTCCCGCCAGATGCTGGACAGCGGCAATTATGTGGACATCCGCTTCGGCCAGGTCCCCCGCTACAAAAAACCTGTGGGGATTTATTGGCTGCAGGCCGCCGCCACGGCGGCGGCGGGACTTGGCGACCATAACCACATCTGGACCTATCGCCTGCCGTCGCTGCTGGGCGCCACCCTGGCGGTGTGGCTGACTTTCTGGTGCGGGTCGCTGTTCGGCGCCGAGGCGGGCCTGATCGCCGGACTGCTGATGGCCGCCAGCATCCTGCTCACCGCCGAGGCCAGCATCGCCACCACCGATGCGGTGCTGCTGGCCAGTGTGACGGGGACGCAGGGCGTCCTGCTGCGGGTCTGGCGCGCCGCAAGGGAAGATTTGCCTCAGCCGACGACTCGGCTGGTGCTGGCGGGCTGGGCCGCCGCCGCCGCGGGCATATTGGTCAAATTTCCCATCGTGCCGGGCGTGGCGCTGGCGACCATCGTCGCGTTGATCGCATGGCAGTCGTGGCAGACCAGGAAAATCGAAGGACGCTGGCTGGCCGGGCTGAAGCCGGTGCGCGGGCTGGCGCTGATGGCGGTGCTGGTGGCGCCCTGGCTGGTCGCCATCAGCCTGGAAAGCCATGGCGCCTTCTTTCAGCAATCGCTGGGAGGCGATTTTGCCGCCAAGATTGCCGGCGGCCAGGAAAGCCATGGTGCTCCGCCGGGCTATTTTCTGATTCTGGCGGCGCTCACCTTCTGGCCGGGAATTTTGTTTGTCCTGCCGGGAATCGGACTTGGCGTGCAGCGCCGGACCGAGCCGGGCGTCCGCTTCCTGCTCGCATGGGCCGGCGCCTGGTGGCTGGCGGTCGAAGCGGTGCCCACCAAGCTGCCGCACTATGTGCTGCCCGCCTATCCGGCGCTGGCGATCCTGGCGGCGCTCTGGCTGGTGGCGCCGAAACAGGAACAGCAACAGGGGTGGCGGCGCTGGTTGCCCCTTATTTCGGCATTTCAGTTCCTGATCGGGCTTGCCGTCATCACGGCGGCGCCGGTGATGCTGCCCCGGCTTTACGGCGATGGCTCCCCGGATATCCGTCATGGCTGGCCGGTGCTGGCGGCGGCGGGCGCGGCCGGCCTGTGCGGGCTGGCGGCACTGATCATCTTCCTGACGGGACGCCGGCTGATGGCGCTGGTCCCGGCGCTGCTGGCGGCCCTGATCCTTATTCCGGCGCTGACGGCAGGGGTGGGGCCGGGCCTTAGCCATCTCTGGGTGAGCGAGCGCCTGGCGGCACTTGTTGCAAGAGATCGCCAGGCCTCCGATCCTGCGGTCATGCTGGCAGGCTATGAAGAGCCGAGCCTAATGTTTGCACTCGGCGCCGATACCGTCCTCACCGACGGGCGTGGCGCGGCAGAACTGGGCGCAAACAAAGGCGGTCTTGCGCTGGTGGAGGACGGCGAGAGGCCGCGCTTCCTGGCCCGGCTGGCCGAACTGGAGGACAGTGCCGCAGCCGTCGACGATCTGTCAGGATACAATTATTCGCATGGCGGTCCGGTTCACGTGACGCTCTATCGCGTCGCGCCCTTGCATCCGCAGCCTGCGCCGAGTGTGCGCTAACCGACAGTCGTTCGCGTCTGCGAGCGCCCGCCCGCTCTTGACATATCCATGAAGGTTGGAAATATCGCAGGCGTCGTTGTGTCTGAGATGGATCGCCACGGGGGCACCGCCGGGCAGAGCTTCACGGGATCGCGGTGCCGCTCAAGGCGCTGGTGAGATCAAAATGGCATTCGAGAGTGCCCGGGGGCGTGCCGTTCGGCCCCTCGCGCGATCCCTCCGCCGAAATCCCGATGGTCTATCGTCGTCCAAGGCGATAGACGCCGCCAACAACAATGCGCGCGCGCCCTTGGGCAATCTCGGTGCCAAGCTCACGCTGCCGGGTCCCAAGGTCGAGCTGCGCTTTCCGGTCGGCAGCGACAGCCGGGCCTTCTACCGGCGCTTTTATCCCGGCACCTCCGCCGCGGAATGGAACGACTGGCGCTGGCAGATGCGCACCCGCATCCGCAGCCTGGAGGAGCTGGCCCGTATTTTCCGCCTGTCGGAAGACGAATATGCCGCCGTGGCCCGCCACAAGGGCTCGCTGCCGGTGGGCATCACGCCCTATTACGCCAGCCTGATGGGCCTGACCGAGGCCGATGAACCGCTGCGCCGCACCCACATCACCACCGGCGGGGAATATGTCCGCAGCCCCGGCGAGGATGACGATCCTCTCAGCGAGGACCATGACACGGTGGTGCCCGGCCTGGTGCATCGCTACCCGGACCGGGTGCTGTTCCTGGTGACGGGCACCTGTTCGACCTATTGCCGCTATTGCACGCGCTCGCGGCTGGTGGGCAATCCGGGCGGCGAATACCAGTTCTCGCGCGGGCAGTGGGAACAGGCGCTGGCCTATCTCGAAACTCATACCGAAGTGCGCGATGTGCTGCTGTCGGGCGGCGATCCGCTGACATTGTCCGATGACAAGCTGGACTGGCTGCTGGGACGGCTGCGCGCCATCAAGCATATCGAATTCCTGCGTATCGGCACCAAGATGCCGGTGGTGACGCCGCAGCGCGTGACGCGCGGGCTGGTGCGGGTGCTGAAAAAGCATCATCCCCTGTGGATGAGCATTCACTTCACCCATCCGCGCGAACTCACCCGCGAAGTGGCCGAAGCCACCGCGCGTCTGGCCGATGCCGGCATTCCCCTGGGCAGCCAGACCGTGCTGCTGAAGGACGTCAACGATACGCCGCAGACCATGACATCGCTGATGCATGGCCTGCTGAAACTTCGGGTGAAGCCTTATTATCTTTACCAGACCGACCCGATCAGCGGTTCGGCGCATTTCCGCACCCCGGTGGAGAAAGGCCTGGAGATCATCCAGGCGCTGCGCGGCCATACCACCGGCTATGCCACGCCGATTTTCTGCATTGATGCGCCGGGCGGCGGCGGCAAGATCCAGCTGGCGCCCGATCCGGTTGTGGGACGCGAAGGCGATTACCTGTTGCTGCGGAATTTCGAAGGCAAGGTCTACAAATATCCCGATCCGAACGGCACGCTCGGCCGCTAGATGCAAATCGGGGTCACCTATGACCTGCGCAGCGACTATCTCGCGCTGGGCTACAGCGAAGAAGCCACCGCCGAATTCGACGCCGAGGAAACCATTGCAGCTGTCTGCGCCGCGCTGAGCGGGTTGGGGCACCGGGTGGAGCGCATCGGCGGAATCCGGCCGCTGGCGGCCGCCCTGGTGGCGGGGAGGCGTTGGGATGCCGTGTTCAACATCTGCGAAGGCCTGAAGGGCGTTTCGCGCGAGGCCCAGGTGCCGGCGCTGCTGGAAGCGTTCGACGTTCCTTATGTCTTTTCCGATCCCCTGACCCTGGCGTTGGCGCTGGACAAGGCGCTGGCCAAGCGGGTGGTGCGCGATGCCGGAGTGCCGACCGCCGATTTCGACCTGATTGAAAGCGAAAGCGATATCGCCAAGGTTAGGCTGACCTTTCCCCTGTTTCTCAAACCGGTGGCGGAAGGTTCGGGCAAGGGCGTGGACGGACGCTCCAAGGTGGATACCCGCGAGGAACTGGAAAGCGTAGCGCGCGACTTGCTGAAGACTTTTGCGCAGCCCGTGCTGGTGGAGGAATTCCTGCCGGGCCGGGAATTCACTGTCGGCATCACCGGCACCGGGGCGGAGGCAATGGTCCTGGGCATCAGCGAGATCGTGCCGGGCGATAAATATGTCGGCCATGGTTATGGCTTCGAAAACAAGGAAGACTGGGAAGACCGGCTCAAGGTGGTGCGGGCGCAGGATGAAACGGCGCTGGCGGCGGGCGCGGTGGCGCTGGCGGCGTGGCGGGTCCTGCGCTGCCGCGATGGCGGCCGGGCCGATGTGCGGCTGGACCGCCACGGCCAGCCGCGGTTCATCGAGGTCAATCCGCTGGCGGGCATCCGGCCCGGCTATTCCGACCTGTGTTTCATCGCCGAGTTCGAGGGAATGAGCTACCAGCAGCTGATCGGAAAATTCCTGGATGGCTTCCTGGCGCGCTATCCTGGGCTCCGATGAGAATTCTTGTCCTGCATTCCGACATTCCCGAGGACGCACCGCCGGAAGATCAGGATACGCTGATCGCCGCCGAAGCGGTGGCTGTGGCGCTGCATGGGTGCGGCCACAAGGTCACCCAGGCGCCCTTCCGCGAACAAGGCCTGGCCGCCCTTCTGGCGCGCGTCAGGCCCGAGATGGTTTTCAACATGGTGGAAGGCGTGGACGGCAAGGGGCTGCTCGCCTCCATCGCGCCGCGCCTGCTGGAGGAGATGGGCATGCTTTTCACCGGCGCGCCCGCACGGCCGATGGATGTGACCTTCGACAAGCCGCTGACCAAGCGGCTGCTGCGCGAGGCGGGACTGGCCACCCCCGACTGGTCGGTGCCGCCCGATTGGCATGGGCTGGATGGCCGGGCCTGGATCGTCAAGGCGGCGCTGGAAGACGGCTCCATCGGGCTGGATGATGGCTGTGTGGTGCCGGGACAGGGCGTTCCGGCGCGGGCCGCGGCCTCGTCCGTGCGTTTCGGCGGGCGCTGGTTCGCCGAGGAATATGTCGAGGGCCGCGAATTCAATATCGCGCTGCTGGGCAGCGCCAAAAATCTGCGCATCCTGCCCATGGCGGAAATGACCTTTGCCAACTGGCCGCAAGGCAAGCCGCGCATTGTCGGCTATGACGCCAAATGGGAGGAAGAATCCGATGGCTACCGCCAGACCGTGCGCCGCTTCGGGGTCGAGCGCGACGAGCCGGGCCTGGCCCAAAAACTCAAAACATCTTGCGAAAAAGTCTGGCGCCTGTTCGGCCTGACCGGCTTTGTGCGGGTGGATTTCCGGGTGCGGGGCGGCGAGCCGCTGATTCTGGAGATCAACGTCAATCCCGGCATAGCCCCGGATGCCGGCTTTGCCGCGGCGGCGGCTGAAGCGGGCATGGCGTATGACGAACTGATCGAAGAAATCGTCAAGGCGGCATTATGAGTGTTGTTCCGCTTGGCCAATCCCATGCCTGCAAGATGGGCGGCCCGGTGCTCCGGGCGGTGGACCGGCGCATCTTTTCCCTGCGCTATTTCCAGAACTGCATGGGCTGCGGCTTTTGCCATGATGCCTGCTGCCAGCATGGCGTGGATGTGGACATGGAGAATGTGGAGCGATTGAAAGCAGCGCCGCAGGCTTTCAAGGCGCTGGTCGGGGTGCCGGAAAGCGAATGGTTCACCGGCGCGGTGATGGCCGACGCCGAATTTTCCTCCGGCCGCCATGTCCGCACCCAGGTGAGGAACGGCGCCTGTGTCTTCCGCATTCCCAAGGGCCGGGGCTGCCTGATCCATGGCTTCAGCCTGGAGGCGGGGCTGGACTATCACGCCCTCAAGCCCATTGTCAGCGTGCTGTTTCCCCTCACCTTCGAGCAGGGCGTGCTGGTGGCTTCCGACGAGGTGCTGGACGGCACGCTGGTCTGCAGTGGCGAGGGGCCGAGCTGTTATGACGGCGCGCGCGACGAGCTGCGCTATTATTTCGGCGATGCTCTGGTCGCCGAACTGGATGCACTGAGAGATGGTTGACGTTCCAACTCATGAAGATGTGCTGGCCGCGGCGGAGCGGATCGCAGCTTGCGCGGTGCGCACGCCGCTGGTGGAAAGCCCGACCCTGAGCGCGCGGACCGGCGGGCGGGTGTTCCTGAAACTGGAACTGCTGCAGCGCACCGGCTCGTTCAAATTCCGCGGTGCCCTGAATCGGCTGGCGCTGATCCCGGAAAATGCCCGGGCGGGCGGGGTGGTGGCGTTTTCCTCGGGCAATCACGCGCAAGGGGTAGCGGCGGCGGCCGGGCTGCTGGGCATGACAGCGATGATCGTGATGCCGGCCGATGCGCCCCGCGCCAAGATCGAGGGTACGCGCGCGCTGGGCGCGGAGGTGGTTCTTTACGACCGGCAGCGTGAGGACCGCGAAGCCATAGCGGGCCGCATCTGCGCCGAGCGCGGGGCGACGTTGGTCAGGCCGTTCGACGATCCGGGCATCATCGCGGGCCAAGGCACGGTGGGGCTTGAGATCGCCGAGGATGCCGGCCGGTTCGGCGTCACGCTGGACGCGGTGCTGGCGCCCTGTTCCGGTGGCGGGCTGGTCAGCGGCATTGCGTTGGCGATCAGGGGCAGCGGGCTGGCGGCGCGGGTGCACAGCGTCGAGCCGGAGAATTTCGACGGCATGCGACGCTCGCTGGCGGCGGGGGAGCGGGAGGCCGCTCCTGGCGGCGCATTGTCGATTGCCGATGCCCTGATGGCGCCGATGCCTGGCGCGCATGTCTTTGCCCTGGCGAAGGGTTTGCTCGCGCCGGGACTGGCGGTCAGCGACGCCGAGCTGGAACGGGCCGTGGTGTTTGCCGCCACGCAATTGAAACTTCTGGTCGAGCCCGGCGGTGCGGCGGCGCTGGCGGCGCTTTTGGCCGGAAAAACCGAAGGCAGGAACATCGCGCTGGTGCTGTCGGGCGGCAACGCCGATTTCGCCAGCATCGCGGCGATGGTCGCCAAGGCGCATTAAGAATTGTTGCGGATTAAGGTTTACGGCCGCATTCGCTTCGACCGCCCGGCCCGGCGGATTACGTCTGAGCCATGGAGCGGACTCTTGGCATTTTTGTTTCCTTTGTCGTGCTGCTCGGCGCGGGCGCGGGCTTGACCGTGGCCGCCTGGCCGCGGGTGCAGGGCGCCTCGGTGCTGGGCAGCGACGAAAAGCTGGAGAATGCCCTGACCCATGTTTCGACTGGGATGCCGGTGTCGCAATTGGCGAGGACCGGCCTGGATGTCGCCCAGGCCAGGCGGCTTTCGGCGCTGGGGCTGATGGAAGTCTTCATGCCCAAGGACAGTTCGGATTTCGACTCGCTCGACCCGGCGCTGCAATCCTGTTTCCAGAACCGTGATGGCTGCGATGGCTATGTCTTCCGCGCCGTGGGTTCGGAAGCCTTGCTGGTAGTCGAGCATGGCCGGGTTTCGCTGAAGATGATGCTGCAACTGCCGGTGGCGAAGGCACAACGGGCGAAAAGGCTGGCGGCGCGGTAATCTGCCGTTCCAGTGCGCTGTGAGAACGTTCAAATTGGATGGATCAGTGGATCAAGCGGCCCAAGGGCCGCTTAGGCCGGCTTGCGGCGGCTTAGCTTTTCTTAGTGAGCGTCAGCGAGCTTAGAAAAGATTGCCCTATCCGAGCGTAGCGAGGATGCGTGGGCATACCCGCTCCCTCGGCGATTCACTAACAAGAGGCGGGGTGAGAAGCGGCCTTGCGGCCGCTCAGGCCGGCCCGGCGCTTGGGCGCGCCGGGCTTTTTGGCGCCTACTTAGGCGCCAAAACCATCATCATCTGGCGGCCTTCCATCTTGGGATATTGTTCCAGCTTGGCGAAGATTTCGGTGTCCTTCTGGACCCGGGTCAGCAGGTCCATGCCCAGATGCTGGTGCGCCATTTCGCGGCCGCGGAAGCGCAGCGTCACCTTGACCTTGTCGCCTTCATCGAAGAAGCGCTTCATCGCCTTCATCTTCACGTCGTAATCGTGATCGTCGATGGTGGGGCGCATCTTGATCTCCTTGATCTCGATGATCTTCTGCTTCTTGCGCGCCTCGTTGGCTTTTTTCTGCTGTTCGTACTTGTACTTGCCATAGTCCATCAGCTTGCAGACCGGCGGCGCCTTGTCGGGCGATATCTCGACCACGTCGAGCCCTTTTTCCTCGCCCAGCGCCATCGCCTCATCCAGGCCGATCTCGCCATATTTGTGGCTGTCGTCGCCGATCAGGAAAATGGTTTTTGCGGTGATTTCGTCGTTGATGCGCGGGCCGCCTTTGGTGGGGGCTCTGTCGTTCTGCTGGGGCCGTCTGGGTACTATGACTCTCTCCTGTTGTAAGCCGTGCGTCATCGCGCTTCGCTGGTCCGTCGGGGGCCAAGCGAAACGAGGTTCGATCATGGACGCAAACGGGGGCCTTTCATTTCGCTGGCGATGACGCGCCGGCAGGGTCCGGCCCGAGGGGCCGGATTCGAGGGTAAGATAGGGGTCCGCAAGCCTTTAGAAAAGGGCTATTCGGCCACATCCACACGGGATTCGGCCTCGGATTTGATCCTGGCGATGAAAGTTTCCAGCGGCATGGCGCCCAGATCCTTGCCCGAGCGCAGGCGGACCGCCACCTTGCCCTCGGCCGCCTCTCGCTCGCCAACCACAAGCATATAAGGGATTTTCTGCAACTGGGCGTCGCGGATCTTCTTCTGCATGCGCTCGTTGGAGGTGTCGATATCCACCCTCAGGCCCGCGGTTCCATTGACCACCGGGGTATTGAACAGCGTGTCCAGCACCGTCTGGGCGTAATCGGCCGCCTTGTCCGAAATCGGGATGACGCGGGCCTGCACCGGCGCCAGCCAGGTGGGGAAGGCGCCGGCATAATGCTCGATCAGGAACGCCGTAAAGCGTTCATGGGTGCCCAGCGGGGCGCGGTGGATGACATAGACGGGATGGTCGGCGCCATCCTCGCCGATATATTTCAGGTCGAAGGTTTCGGTGGCCAGGAAATCGAGCTGGTTGGTGGAGATGGTGTATTCGGTGCCGATCGCCGACTTGATCATGAAGTCGATCTTGGGACCGTAAAAGGCCGCCTCGCCTTTGCCCTCGGCATAGTGCAGGCCGGATTCATCCATCGCCTGGCGGATGATCTTGAGGGCCTCCAGCCATTTTTCCGGCTCGTCGACATACTTGTCCAGCTTGTCGAGGTCGGGCAGTGACAGGCGCATGTAATATTCTTTGATGTTCAGCAGGTCGTAATAGCGGGCGTGCAGCTTCATCACCCGGATGAATTCGTCCTTGGCCTGGTCGTAGCGGCAATAGATATGCGCGTCGTTCATGCAGAAGCCGCGCACCCGCATCAGGCCGGAGAGGCCGCCCGACGCTTCGTAGCGGTAATCCTGGCCGTACTCGGCGATGCGCAAGGGAAGCTCGCGGTAGGAATGGCGCGTCGCCCCATAGATCAGATGGTGGTGCGGGCAGTTCATGGGCCTGAGCCGGTAATTCTCGCCGTCAATATCCAGCGGCGCGTACATGCCTTCGCCGTAATAAGGCAGGTGGCGCGACCGGTAATAGAGCGCTTCCTTGGCGATATGCGGCGTGGCCACGCGGCGATAGCCGTCCTTGCGCTCTTCATTGAGGGCGAGGAATTCCAGTTCCTGGCGGATCACCATGCCGTTGGGCATCCATAGCGGCAGGCCGGCGCCGACATCGGGCGAGAAAGTAAAGAGTTCCAGTTCGCGCCCCAGCTTGCGGTGGTCGCGCTTTTCGGCTTCCGCCATGCGTTCGAGATAGGCGTCCAGTTCCTTACTGTCGCGCCAGGCGGTGCCATAGATGCGCTGCAGCTGCGCATTTTTTGCGTCGCCGCGCCAATAGGCGCCGGCGATCTTGGTCAGCTTGAACGCGTCGCCGATCTCGGCGGTGGTGCGGAAATGCGGGCCGCGGCAGAGATCATGCCAGTCGCCATGATAATAGATCGAGACATCGTCACCCGCGGGAATGCCCTCGATCAATTCGGCCTTGTACTGTTCGCCGATATCCCGGAAATGCCTGATCGCCAGGTCGCGCGGCCAGACTTCGCGGCGGGTGGGACGCGCCTGGCGGACGATCTCGCGCATTTTCGCCTCGATCTTGGGCAGGTCCTCGGGCGTGAAGGGTTCGCTGCGGGCGAAGTCGTAATAAAAACCGTCCTCGATGGCGGGGCCGATGGTGACCTGGGTGCCGGGATAAAGCTCCTGCACCGCCATGGCCAGCAGATGCGCCGCGTCATGGCGGATCAGTTCCAGCGCCTTGGCATCCTTCTTGGTGATGATGCGGATGGCGGCGTCTTCCTCGATCGGGCGGAAGAGGTCCCATTCCTTGCCGTTCACTTCCAGAATCAGCGCCGCCTTGGCCAGGCCCGGCCCGATGGCGGCGGCGATCTCCTGCCCGGTGATGCCGCGCGGGAACGTCATGGTCTTGCCGTCGGGCAAGGTAATGGTGACGTCGGGGGCAGCGGCGGAAGCGGACAAATCAGTCTCCTGAAGGGCGGAATTGGCGACTTCTGTAGCGTTTCAGGCCTTGGGACCGCAACCCTTGTCGTTTTACGCCGTTTTCAGGGAAAATCCGACTTGAGCGCAGGTCAAAGCGGGAGGACAATGCAGCCGAAGTTGGGCAACGCAGGAGACGATGATGAAACGCTTATTGTCGAACATGATGCTTGCCGGATTCGCCTTGATGGCGACGGCCGGACCGGTCCTGGCGGATGGCAAGGTCTGCCTCAACCTGCGGGACATATCCAGCACCGATGCCAGCAAGGACGGCAGTTCCATTGACTTCAAGTTGCGCAACGGCACGATTTATCACAATGACCTGCAGGGCCGCTGCCCCGATCTGTGGTTCAGCGGCTTCAAATGGGTCATTCACGGCCCCGACCAGGTCTGCGAAAACGCGGAGAGTCTGCGGGTGCTGGAGTCGGGCGAGGTCTGCCAACTGGGCAAATTCACCCAGATGACGCCTGCGCCGTGAAACGCTTGTTGTCGCGTTTGCTGCTTGCCGGATTTGCCTTGACGGCGACGGCCGGTCCCGTGCTGGCGGAGGCCAAACCGGCAAGCGTCTGCCTCAGGCTGCGGGACATCGACAGCACCAACCCCAGCAAGGACGGTGCCTCGATCGACTTCAAGATGCGCAATGGCTCGCACTATCGCAATGACCTGCGCAGCCGCTGCCCGGATCTGGTGTTCAGCGGTTTCAAATGGGTCATTCACGGCCCCGGGGAAGTCTGCGCCGACCAGCAGACCATCCGGGTGCTGCAGTCGGGCGAGTTCTGCCAGCTGGGCAAGTTCACCCAGACGGCGCCGGCGCGCTAAGGCCTGGCGGAGCTTCTGTCCGGCCGAACGCCAGCGTCGGCGGGCGACGGATCAATGGCCCTTGTCGGCACCGGTGCGGGACGCTTCGAACAGGAACCAATTCCGCTTCTCGGCCGCGTCGATGAAGTTTTCCAGGATCGAGGCGGTGGCGACGTCGTCATGCTTGTCTGCGATTTCGTGGGCGGCGCGCATCGCCTTGATCACGGTCTTGTTGTCGGCCATCAGCTCGCGCAGCATGTCGGCGGGGCTGACGAATCTTTTGTTGTTGTCCTTGATAGTCTGGAGGCTGGCAATCTCGCCGATGGAATGGACCGTGCGCGCGCCCAGCTTGCGCACCCGCTCGGCCAGGTCGTCAATGGTGGCGAAAATCTCGGTGGCCTGGTCGTCGAACAACAGGTGATAGTCGCGGAAATGCGGCCCCGAGACATGCCAGTGGAAATTCTTGGTCTTGGTGTAGAGGGCGTAGGAATCCGCCACCAGGCCGTTCAGCGCCTGGGCGATTTCGGGCACGGCGTTGCCGGAAATGTCGGTGGGGGTTTCCAGCCGCGGTGCGGCTTTCTTCGGTTTGCTGGCTTTGGCCATGGGGGCACCTCAATAGGAGTGGGAAATAGCAAGATTAGAATGCTTATAAACTAGAATAATTTTCCTCCGGCGACAAATGAAAAAGGCCGGTCCAAGGGACCGGCCTTTTTGTTGGAACCGCGAAAAACTCACTCGCCAGCGAGGAAATCCGGCTTGCCCAGCGGCACGCCCTTGTGGCGCAGGATGCCGTAGCCGGTGGTGATGTGGAAATAGACGTTGGGCAGCACCCAGTTGTTGAGATAGTCGGCGCCGCTGAAATGAAATTCCCGGGTGGGGAATTTGAGGTGGATAGGGCGGTCTTCGGCGCCGACGAAGGCCTTGGCGTCGAGGCCGCGGATGAAGGCGATGGTCTTCCTCAGCCGGGCGCGCAGGTCGTCGAAACTGGTTTCAGTATCCTCATATTTGGGGATCTCGACCTGGGCGAGGCGGGCGGCGCCGCCCTTGGCCATGTCGGTGGCGATGAAGACCTGGTTCTTCAGGGGCAGCATGTCCGGGTAGAGCCGTTCTTCCATATAGGTGGCGGGATCAACGCCCTTTTCCTTGAGGAAGGTTTCGGCCTTGGTGAGGAAGCCGGAATAGCTGCCCAGCATGTGGCCCAGCGGCGGCACGCAGGCGTCATAAATCGAATAAGCCAATGTCGTTCTCCCTTGAATATTATTAAGCGGGCGCACCATGGGCGGGACCGGGCTCTGGTTCAACCCTGTTGTGGCCGGGGTTCCCGCCAAAGCCTTGAGAAACGGCCTTCAATCCCGTAAGAGGCGGCATGAGCGATGCGACTGAATCCTCCTCCGGGACCCCGCCCGACCGGCTTTCCAACGACCCGGCCAGCCCGTTCCACGATGCCGCCCTGCTGGAGCGGGGCATCGGCATCCGCTTCAACGGCGTGGAGCGCAACAATGTCGAGGAATATTGCGTCAGCGAGGGCTGGGTGCGGCTGGCGGTCGGCAAGACGGTGGACCGGCATGGCAAGGCGATGACGGTTAAGTACAAGGGCAAGGTCGAGCCGTACTTTAGAGCCCCTGAGTAAGGGTGACGCGTGATGGGTTGCGAACAACAAGAAGGCCCGGTGTTTCCACCGGGCCTTTTGCATTTTTGAAATATGGAAGCGGGCTTAGAAGCCCATGCCGTCCATCCCGTCCATGCCGCCGCCGCCCATGCCGCCGCCACCAGCCGGAGCCTTCTTTTCCGGGCGGTCGGTGATCATGGCTTCGGTGGTGATCATCAGGGCCGCAACCGAGGCGGCGTTCTGAAGAGCGACGCGAACCACCTTGGTCGGGTCAACGATGCCGGCCTCGATGAAGTCGACGAACTTCTCGGTCTGGGCGTCATAGCCATAGGTGGTGGATTTCTGCTCCAGCAGCTTGCCGACCACGATGGAGGCTTCCTGGCCCGCATTGTGGACGATCATGCGGATCGGGTACTGGATCGCACGCCGCACGATGGCGATGCCCTGGGTCTGGTCCTCATTGTCGCCGGTCAGGTTGGCCAGCGTCTTGGAGGCATAGAGCAGAGCGGTACCGCCGCCGGGCACGATGCCTTCCTCGACCGCGGCCTTGGTGGCATTGAGCGCGTCGTCAACGCGGTCCTTGCGTTCCTTGACCTCGATCTCGGTGGCGCCGCCGACGCGGATCACGGCCACGCCGCCCGCCAGCTTGGCAAGACGTTCCTGCAGCTTTTCCTTGTCATAGTCGGAGGTGGTTTCCTCGATCTGCTTCTTGATCTGGGAAACGCGGGCCTGGATGTCGGCCTTCTTGCCGACGCCGTCGATGATGGTGGTGTTTTCCTTGTCCACCCGCACCTTCTTGGCGCTGCCCAGCATGTTCAGCTTGACGTTCTCAAGCTTGATGCCGATGTCCTCGCTGATGACCTGGCCGCCGGTGACGGTGGCGATGTCTTCCAGCATGGCCTTGCGGCGATCGCCGAAGCCCGGCGCCTTGACGGCGCAGACCTTGAGGCCGCCGCGCAGCTTGTTGACCACCAGGGTGGCCAGCGCCTCGCCGTCGATTTCCTCGGCGATGATCAGGAGCGGACGGCCCGACTGAACCACCGCTTCCAGGATCGGCAGCATCGGCTGCAGGCTGGAGAGCTTCTTTTCGTGGATCAGGATGGCGGCGTCTTCGAGTTCGGCCACCATCTTCTCGGCATTGGTGACGAAGTAGGGCGAGATATAGCCGCGGTCGAACTGCATGCCTTCGACGACGTCGAGTTCGGTTTCCAGGCCCTTGGCCTCTTCCACCGTGATGACGCCTTCATTGCCGACCTTGGCCATGGCTTCGGCGATCATCTTGCCGACTTCGCTGTCGCCGTTGGCGGAAATGGTGCCGACCTGGGCGATTTCCTCGTTGTCCTTGACCTTCTTGGAACGCTTCTTCAGCTCGGCGACGACGGCGTCAACCGCCTTCTCGATGCCGCGCTTCAGGTCCATCGGGTTCATGCCGGCGGCAACCGACTTGGCGCCTTCGCGCACAATGGCCCGCGCCAGCACGGTGGCGGTGGTGGTGCCGTCGCCGGCCGCGTCATTGGTCTTGGAGGCGACTTCGCGCACCATCTGGGCGCCCATGTTTTCGAACTTGTCGGAAAGTTCGATTTCC
>CAIOFO010000084.1 GCA_903857685.1 uncultured Alphaproteobacteria bacterium | reverse complement strand
CTGCCCGGCCCGGTCTGGGTGGTGAAGGCGCAGATCCATGCCGGCGGCCGCGGCAAGGGCGGCGGCGTCAAGGTGGTCAAATCCATCGAGGATGTGGAGAAGGAAGCCAGGCGCATGCTGGGCATGACGCTGATAACCCATCAGACCGGCCCGCATGGCCGCCTGGTCAAGCGGCTTTATATCGAGGACGGCTCGGCCATTGCGCGCGAGCTTTATCTGTCGGCGCTGGTGGACCGCGAAACCAGCCGTATCGCCTTCATCGTTTCCACCGAAGGCGGCATGGACATTGAGGAGGTCGCCCATTCCACGCCGGAAAAGATCAAGACCTTCCAGGTCGAACCGGTGTCCGGCTATTCGCCCTATATCGGCAATGAGATCGCAGCCGCCTTGGGACTGAAGGACGAACAGGCCAAGCAGATGGGCGCCGTGGTCAAGAGCCTCTACGAAGCCTTCGTCGCCAAGGACATGAGCCTGCTTGAGATCAATCCGCTGGTCGTCACCAAGGACGGCAAGATCGTCTGCCTCGACGCCAAGATCAATTTCGACGACAACGCACTCTATCGCCACAAGGACATCCAGGCGCTGCGCGACCTGGACGAGGAAGATCCCGCCGAAGTCGAAGCGGGGAAATACGACCTGTCCTACATCAAGCTGGACGGCGAAATCGGCTGCATGGTCAATGGCGCGGGCCTGGCCATGGCGACGATGGACATCATCAAGCTGTATGGCAGCGAACCCGCCAACTTCCTGGATGTCGGCGGCGGCGCCACCAGGGAAAAGGTCACCCAGGCCTTCAAGATCATTGTCAGCGATCCCAATGTGAAGGGCATTCTGGTCAACATCTTCGGCGGCATCATGAAATGCGACATCATCGCCGAAGGCATCATTGCCGCCGCAAAAGAGGTCTCGCTCAAGGTGCCGCTGGTGGTGCGGCTGGAGGGCACCAATGTCGAATTGGGCAAGGAAATCCTGTCCAAATCGGGCATGGCGATCATCTCCGCCAATGATCTGGCCGACGCCGCCGAAAAGGTCGTCAAGGCCGTGAAGGGTTCGAAATAATGTCCATTCTCGTCGACAAGAATACCAAGGTCATCTGCCAGGGCTTCACCGGCAAGCAGGGCACCTTTCATTCCGAACAGGCCATCGCCTATGGCACCAAGATGGTGGGCGGCACCACGCCGGGCAAGGGCGGCACCAGCCATCTGGGCCTGCCGGTGTTCGACACGGTGCGTGAGGCCAGGGAAAAGGTCGGCGCCGATGCGTCGGCCATCTATGTGCCGCCGCCTTTCGCCGCCGACGCCATCCTGGAGGCGATCGACGCGGAAATCCCCCTGATCGTTTGCATCACCGAAGGTATTCCGGTGCTGGACATGGTCAAGGTCAAGCGGGCGCTGTCGGGCAGCAAGTCGCGCCTGATCGGGCCCAACTGTCCCGGCGTCATCACGCCGGGCGTATGCAAGATCGGCATCATGCCCGGCCACATCCATCGCCGCGGCAGCGTCGGTATCGTCTCGCGTTCCGGCACCCTCACCTATGAAGCGGTATGGCAGACCACGGCGGTTGGCCTGGGCCAGACCACCTGCGTCGGCATCGGCGGCGATCCGGTCAAGGGCACCGAGCATCTGGCGGTGCTGGAAATGCTGCTGGCCGATCCGGAAACAAAATCCATCATCATGATCGGCGAGATCGGCGGCAGCGCCGAGGAAGATGCCGCCGACTTCATCAAGCATTCCAAGGTGAAAAAGCCCATGGTCGGCTTCATCGCCGGCGTCACCGCCCCGCCGGGCCGCCGCATGGGCCATGCCGGCGCCATCATCTCCGGCGGCAAGGGCGGCGCGGACTCCAAGATCGAGGCGATGAAGTCGGCGGGCATCCGCGTCTCGCCCAATCCGGCGGCACTGGGCACCACCCTGGTGGCGCTGCTGTCGGGCAAGTAGCCCCGGCCAACATCTGTTGCAGTGCAAAAGCCCCGCGAACGCATCGCGGGGCTTTGTTTTTTTGCGGTCGTAATTGGGTCTTATTGAACCCATATTAACCGCATTCGCCGTTGAATCGGGGCAGCAAAGGCGCTAACCACACCCCGCCTTTCGAATAGCCTCCGACAATGGCTTCAGGAACAGGGTTCGGCCCAACAAGCTCCCCTTAAATATTTGAAATGACAGAACAATCTCCCTCCAATCGAATCAATCGCACGTCCAACGACATTCTGGACGCGACCGGCTTTCTGTCCGGCACCAATGCCGCCTTCCTCGAGGGCCTCTATTCCCAATATCTCGCCAATCCCGATTCCGTGGATGAAGGCTGGCGCGCCTATTTCGCCGAGCTGGGCGAAGCCGGGCTTTCTCCCACCCAGCTGGGCCGCGGTCCGGCTTGGCGGCGCGACCAGCGCGCCTCTGTCCCGCAGGACGACATCACCCAGGCGCTGACCGGCGGCCCCTCTTCCAACAATCAGGGCGCCAGCGCCAAGCCGGCGGCGAAAAAGGCCGCGGCGGCGCCGGTGGACGGCGAAAGCATCCGCGCCACGGCACTGGAATCCATCCGCGCCGTCCAGATGGTGCGCGCCTACCGCGTCATCGGCCATCTCGAAGCAGATCTCGATCCCCTGAGGATCACGCCGCGCCAGCCGCATCCGCAACTGGAGCCGTCCTTTTACGGCTTCCACGAAGCGGAGATGGAAAAGCCCATCTATATCGCCGGCGTCATGGGCATGGACACCGCCACGCCGCGCCAGATGGTGGACCTGCTCAAGCGCACCTATTGCGGCCGCATCGGCTATGAATTCATGCACATCAATGATGCCGAGCAGAAAGACTGGCTACAGCGCCGCATCGAGGGACCGGACAAGGACATCAAGTTCACTCCCGAAGGCAAGAAGGCGATTCTCAACAAGCTGATCGAAGCGGAAGGCTTCGAGAAATTCGCCGCCAACCGTTTCGTCGGCACCAAGCGCTTTGGCCTGGACGGTGCGGAAGCCACCATCCCGGCGCTGGAGCAGATCATCAAGCGCGGCGGCCAGCTGGGCGTGAAGGAAATCGTGCTGGGCATGGCCCATCGCGGCCGCCTGAATGTGCTGGTCAATGTCATGAGCAAGCCCTATCGCCAGCTGTTTCATGAATTCCAGGGCGGCGCCGCCAACCCTTCCGAAGTCGAAGGCTCGGGCGATGTAAAGTATCATCTGGGGGCGTCGTCGGACCGCGAGTTTGACGGCCACCAGGTGCATCTGTCGCTCACCCCCAATCCCTCGCATCTGGAAATCGTCAATCCTGTGGTGCTGGGCAAGGCCCGCGCCAAGCAGCACCAGCGCGGCGACATCCAGTCGCGCGGCAGCGTGTTGCCGCTGCTGATCCATGGCGATGCGGCCTTTTCGGGCCAGGGCGTGGTGGCGGAATGTTTCGCCGCCTCGGGCACCAAGGGCTTCCGCACCGGCGGCACCATTCATTTCGTCATCAACAACCAGATCGGCTTCACCACCGCGCCGGTCTATTCGCGCTCTTCGCCCTATTGCACCGATGTCGCGCTGATGGTGCAGGCGCCGATCTTCCATGTGAATGGCGACGATCCGGAAGCCGTGGTGCATGCCGTGCGCATCGCCACCGAATTCCGCCAGCTGTTCCACAAGGATGTCGTGCTGGACATGATCTGCTATCGCCGCTTCGGCCATAACGAAAGCGACGAACCGGCCTTTACCCAGCCCCTGATGTACCGGGTGATCAAGGATCATCCCACCACCCTGACGCTCTATTCCAGGAAGCTGATGAAGGAAGGCGCCCTAACCGGCCCTGACATCGAGGCAATGCAGGACCAGTTCAATCAGAAACTGGACGAGGAATTCAACGCCTCCAAGTCGCATTTGCCCAACCGCGCCGACTGGCTGGACGGCAAATGGGCGGGCCTTGCCACCGCCCCCAAGAACAGCGACCGCCGCGGCGAAACCGGCGTGCCGTTCGACATATTGAAGAAAGTGGGCAAGGCGCTGGTCACCGCGCCCGCCGGCTTTCACCTGCACAAGACGCTCATCCGCCTGCTGGAAGCCAAGGCCAAGATGTTCGAGACCGGCGAAGGCTTTGACTGGGCCACCGCCGAAGCCCTGGCCTTTGGCACCCTGCTGGACGAAGGCCTGGATGTGCGCCTGTCCGGCCAGGATTCGGCGCGCGGCACCTTCAGCCAGCGCCATTCCACCTTCGTCGACCAGGAAAATGAAGAGCGCTATCTGCCGCTCAACCATGTCCGCGACGGCCAGGGCGCGTTCGAGGTGATCGACACGCTGCTCTCGGAAGAGGCGGTGCTGGGTTTCGAATATGGCTATTCCACCACCGACCCCAAATCGCTGGTGTTGTGGGAAGCCCAATTCGGCGATTTCGCCAACGGCGCGCAAGTCGTGATGGACCAGTTCATCTCGTCGGGCGAAATGAAATGGCTGCGCATGTCGGGCCTGGTGATGCTGCTGCCGCATGGCTATGAAGGCCAGGGGCCGGAACACAGCTCGGCGCGGCTGGAGCGTTACCTGCAGCTTTGCGCCCAGGACAATATGCAGGTCTGCGTTCCCACCACCCCGGCCAATTATTTCCATGTGCTGCGGCGCCAGATGCACCGGCCCTTCCGCAAGCCGCTGGTGGTGCTGACGCCAAAATCGCTGCTGCGCCACAAGAAATGCGTCTCGTTCCTCACCGACATGGGCCCCAGCAATTCGTTCCACCGGGTGCTGCGCGACCAGGCCGAGGTCGTGCCGGGCGCCACCACCATCGAGCTGGTGCCGGACGACCAGATCAAGCGGGTCGTGCTGTGCACCGGCAAGGTCTATTTCGACCTGATGGAAGAGCGCGAAAAGCGCGGCGAGAACCGCATCCAGATCCTGCGCATCGAGCAGCTCTATCCTTTCCCGGAAAATGTGCTGGCGCAGGAGCTGAACCGGTTCCCCAAGGCCGAGCTGGTCTGGTGCCAGGAAGAGCCCAGGAACCAGGGCGCCTGGAGCTTCATCAAGCCGCGCATCGAG
>CAIOFO010000083.1 GCA_903857685.1 uncultured Alphaproteobacteria bacterium | reverse complement strand
TTGACGGCATGAAGATCGCCGTATTCGGCGCCGGCGCGATCGGCGGCTATCTTGCCGTCAAGCTGCACCAGGCAGGCGCGGATGTCTGCGTGATTGCCCGCGGGCCGCACCTGGCCGCGATGCGCGCCAACGGCCTGACCCTGAAAAGCGAGGGCGAAACCGTCACCGTGACATTGCCCTGCACAGACAAGGCGGAAGAGGCCGGTCCGCAGGATTATGTCTTTGTCACATTGAAGGCAGCCGGCCTCGCTCCGGCGGCGCCTGAGATCGCCAAGCTGATGGCGCCGGACACCGCGCTTGTCACCGGCATCAACGGCATTCCCTACTGGTATTTTTACGGCGTGGAGGGGCCCTGGCGCGACCGGATCATCGAAAGCGTCGATCCGGGCGGTAAGCTTTGGCAATTGCTGCCGCCGCGCCAGGCGATTGGCTGCATCGTCTATCCCGCCGCCGAGGTGGTGCAGCCCGGCGTGATTGAGCACACGTACGGCAACCGCTTTACCCTGGGCGAACCGGATGGCAGCAAGAGCGCGCGTGTCGAGGCGCTGTCGCAGATTCTGGTCAAGGCCGGATTGAAGGCGCCGGTGCGCAGCAATATCCGAGACGAAATCTGGGTGAAATTGTGGGGCAATCTTGCCTTCAATCCCCTCTCGGCCCTGACCGCGTCAACGCTGGAGCGCCTGGCTTTCCGGCCCGACCTGCGCGCCGTGGCGCAGGCCATGATGACGGAAGCGGCGGCGGTGGGCGAAGCGCTGGGGGTGAAATTCGCCGTCAGCATCGACAAGCGGATCGACGGCGCCGGCGAAGTGGGCGCGCACAAGACCTCGATGCTGCAGGACCTGGAACGGGGGCGGCCAATGGAAATAGATGCGCTTCTGGGCGCGGTGGTCGAACTGGCAGAGCTGACAGGCAAACAGGTAACCCTGTGCCGCGCCATCCTGGCGCTGGTGCGCGAACGCGCCCGCCAGGCGGGAAGCTATCCGGAATAAAGCCGGCCTATTGCGCCGAGCGCGCCTTGTAGGTCCGGGCAAAGCCGTTGCGGCCGTTGGTAACGGTGATCAGCCCCGCCGAGGTCACCGTCGCCATGAGATTGAAATTCTGGTCCGGCACCCAATCGAGATTGGCGATGAAATCACCCGCCGGATTCAGGTCGGGATAGCGCACCGTATAATGCAGCATCCAGAAGGCCTGGTCGTGATGGCCATAGCTTGCGATCATTTTCATCGGCGCTTCGTCGCCGCCCTTGATGGCGCCATTGGCCATGATGGTGACGATGGGGTCCAGTGCCCTTGTCGGCGGGCTGGAGGACAGGTCCATGCCATGCTGGGTGACGAAATAAAGATCAATCGGGCCCAGCTTGTTGGTGGGGCAGAGCAGCTTGATTTCCTCATTCCAGGGCAGATCACCGAAGGCGGCGATGCGGGTCTTGCCGAACGTGATGAGCGATGAAACCGAATAATGATTTTCGATGCCGCCGTCCCGCTCCATGGTGGGAACGCCGGCGCAGTCGAGATTGGGGACGCCGGCGCCAGGTAACGCCTCGGGCAGGACATCGGCGGCAACACTGACGAACTGCAGATGCAGGGAGCCGATATCCAGCCTGTCGCCAGTCTTGGGCACCCGCTGGTCCTTGCCCTGGATCGCCCGCATATAGGCCGCATACATTGAGCCGCTGGAAGACGCCGCACGTTCCGGCGCAAGATTGGGCGGATCGGGCTGGGTGT